>DATFDU010000498.1:0-10812 GCA_035251915.1 Dongiaceae bacterium
CACATTGGCGACCAGCAGCCGCGCGAAGTGGCGCAGCGCCTCGTCGCCGGCCGGATGGCCGAAGCGGTCGTTGATCTCTTTCATGCCGTTGAGATCGAAATAGAGCACGCTGCCGGCGGTGCCGTAGCGCTCGCTATAGGAAATGAGGCGCGTCAGCTCGCGCACGAAGGCGCGGCGGTTGGCGATCGGCAGCATGGAATCTTCGTCGGCCATGCGCTCCAGGTGCGAGATGCGCTTGCGCGTCAGGTCCAGCTCCTGGCGCAGGCGGCTCACCTCATCCAGCAGCGCGACCAGGGCGGCGCGAACGTTCGGCGAAAGCTCGGTCTCGTTGAGGCCGAGGAAGGTGGCCTGGTCCGGCTGGGCGGTGGTGCCGGTGGCGGCCGTCGCGCTGGCGGCTTCAGCATTGCGGGCCCGTGCAACCGGCTTGGCAGTTGCGACCCGGGCGGTCGATCCGGGGGGCAGGTTGTCTCGGATCCTCATCAGCGCGGGTTCCACAACTCCAGAAAGGGCACGCCCGAGCGCCCTGGCGGCTGCCCGGACAGTAAAGGCGAATCCCAACGGTATTTCCAGGGCGCGATGCTAGGGCGGCTTGGTTAAGACCGCCTTAAGCCGCCGGACCGACGGGTCATTCTGTTCGCCCATTGTTCATTGCGCTGGGCCGGTCCGCCCCTATAATGCCGCCTCTTTTTTCGGGGCGGGGATCGAATGCCAAAGCGCACCAGAAAGCCTTTGGTCGGGGTGATCATGGGCAGCCAGTCGGATTGGCAGACCATGCGCCATGCCGTTGATGTGCTTGAGCATCTCGACGTGCCGCACGAGGTCAAGATCGTCTCCGCGCACCGCACGCCCAAGCGCCTGATGCATTATGCCGAGGGCGCCCGCGACCGGGGCCTCAAGGTCATCGTGGCCGGCGCCGGCGGGGCCGCCCACCTGCCAGGGATGGTGGCAGCGGTGACGCCCCTGCCCGTCCTCGGCGTGCCGGTCGAATCCCAGGCGCTCAAGGGACAGGACAGCCTCTATTCCATCGTCCAGATGCCGGCCGGCATCCCGGTCGGCACCCTCGCCATTGGCAAGGCCGGGGCGACCAATGCCGGCCTGCTGGCGGCCGCCATCATTGCGTTGAACGACCCGCCGCTGGGCAAGCGGCTCGATACTTATCGCCATAGACAAACCGAGGCAGTGGCGGAAAGCCCGACTCGGGATCAATAATGCTGCGACGGCAGGTGGGCACATGAGCGCGGACAACGGTCAGACAATCGCGCCGGGCGGCACGATCGGCATCCTGGGCGGCGGGCAGCTCGGCCGCATGACGGCCATGGCGGCCGCGCGGCTCGGCTATCGCTGCCACATCTACTGCCCGGACAAGGATGCGCCGGCCAGCCACGTCGCCGATGCGACCACGGTCGCCCCTTACGACGACCTTACCGCGCTGGAGCGGTTTGCGAAGGCGGTCGACGTCGTGACCTTCGAGTTCGAGAACGTGCCCGCCTCCGCCGGCGAGAAGCTGGCGCAGTGGAAGCCGACGCGGCCCGATCCGCGCGTGCTGCACCTGACCCAGCAGCGGCTGCGGGAAAAGAACTTCCTCTCCTCGATCAGCGTCCCGGTTGCGCGCTATCTCGAGGTCGCGCACAAGGAGGCGCTGCCGCAGGCGGTGCAGGCGCTCGGCCGGCCGTGCGTGCTCAAGTCCGCGAGCTTCGGCTATGACGGCAAGGGCCAGGTGCGCATCGATCCGGAGACCGACCTCGGCCCGGTGTGGCAGCAGATGGGGGGCGAGCTCGCCATCCTCGAATCTTTCGTCGACTTCCAGCGCGAGATCTCGGTGGTGATCGCGCGCGGGCACGACGGGGCGATGGCGATGTATGTCCCGGTCGAGAACCAGCACCGCAACCACATCCTCGACACCACGATCGCGCCGGCGCGCATCACGCCGGACGTGGCGGTGAAAGCCGAAGCGATCGCCCGCCACATCGCGCAGGAGATCAAGCTGGTCGGCCTGCTGGCGGTCGAGATGTTCGTGACCCGCGCCGGCGACGTGCTGGTGAACGAGCTGGCGCCCCGGCCGCACAATTCCGGCCACTGGACCATCGATGCCTGCAATACCAGCCAGTTCGAGCAGTTCGTGCGTGCGGTGTGCGGGCTGCCTCTAGGATCGCCGGAGCGGCACTCCGACGCGGTGATGAAGAACCTGATCGGCGACGACGTGCGCGACTGGCGCGCGTTCCTGGGCGAGCCGGGGGCGAAACTGCATCTCTACGGCAAGACGGAGATCAGGCCGGGGCGGAAGATGGGGCACGTCACAAGGCTGACGGCGAAGAGCAGCTAGTTCTCGTTTTCGCGATTCACTCCAGATGTCATCCTGGCCAAGCAGCGAAGCTGCGAGCCGAGACCTATGCGATGCTTCAGCGACGCTGAGAGATGGCATGGGTCCCGGCTCTCGCTGCGCTCGGCCGGGATGACAGATGTTAGAAAGCGCTCGACGCTACGCCGCGCTATCTTCGTTCAAGCTCAGCAGGCTGGCGTTGCCGCCGGCGGCAGTGGTGTCGATGGTGAGGGTGCGTTCGGTGGCGAAGCGGTGCAGGTAGCGCGGGCCGCCGGCCTTGGGGCCGGTGCCGGAGAGGCCTTCGCCGCCGAACGGCTGCACGCCGACCACGGCGCCGATCATGTTGCGGTTCACATACGCGTTGCCGACGCGCAGCCGCTCGACGATGTGGCGCACCTTGCCGTCGATGCGGCTGTGCACGCCGAGGGTCAGGCCGTAGCCAGTGGCGTTCACGGCGGCGAGCACGTCGTCGAGGCGGTCGGCGCTGTAATGCACCAGGTGCAGCACCGGGCCGAACACCTCGCGCTCGAGCTGCGGCAGGCCGTCGATGCGGAAGGCAACCGGCGCGAAGAAATGGCCGTGGGCATGCTCGGGGCCGAGCGGCACTTCGCAGATCAGCTCGGCCTCGCGCTTCATGCGCGCGGCATGCTCGGTCAGCATCTTCCTGGCGTCGAGGTCGATCACCGGACCGACGTCGGTCGCGAGCAGCGCCGGATCGCCGACCTTCAGCTCCGCCATCGCGCCGGCCAGCATCTCGGTCAGCTTCCCGGCGATGTCCTCCTGCACGAACATGACGCGCAGCGCGCTGCAGCGCTGGCCCGCGCTCTGGAACGAGGAGATGAGGACGTCGCGCACCACCTGCTCCGGCAGCGCGGAGGAATCGACGATCATCACGTTCTGGCCGCCGGTCTCGGCGATCAGCGGGCCGATGGCGCCGTTCTTGGCGGCGAGCGCGCGGTTGATGCCGCGCGCGGTGTCGGTCGAGCCGGTGAAGGCGACACCGGCGATGCGCGAATCGTTGACCAGCGGCGCGCCGACGCTAGGGCCATCGCCCGGCACCAGGTGCAGCACGTCGGCCGGGATGCCGGCCTTGTGCAGCAGGCGCACGGCCAGCGCCGCGATCATCGGCGTCTGCTCGGCGGGCTTGGCAACCACGCAGTTGCCGGCGGCGAGCGCGGCGCTCACCTGGCCCAGGAAGATCGCCAGCGGGAAGTTCCAGGGCGAGATGCAGGCGAACACGCCGCGGCCGTGCAAGCGGATCTGGTTGCGCTCGCCGGTCGGGCCGGGCAGCGGCATCGGCCTGGCGAAGTCGGCGCGGGCGCGGGTCGCGTAATAGCGCAGGAAGTCGACGGCCTCGCGCAGCTCTGCCACGGCGTCGGGAATGGTCTTGCCGGCTTCGCGGATGCAGAGCGCGAGCACATCGGCCTGTGCGCCTTCCAGCAGGTCGGCGGCGCGCTCCAGCGAGGCAGCGCGTTCGCCGGCTGGAGTCATCGACCAATCCTCGAAGGCGCGCTGGGCACGGCCCACGGCGTCGGAGACCTGGTCCGCGGTCGCGTTAATCACCTGCCCCACGGTCTGACGCGTATCGGCGGGATTGACGATCGGCTGCGCTTTGCCGGTGAGTTCGCGGCCGCCGACGATCGGCGCGGCCGACGCGGGGCGCGCCGCCGCGGCGTCGAGCGCTGAGTCGAGCGACGTCAGCACGTCGGGATCGGAGAGGTCGACGCCGGCGGAATTCTTGCGCTCAGGCCCGAAAAGATCGCGCGGCAAGGGAATGCGCGGGTGCGGGATCTGCGGCAGCTTGCGCACGCGCACGATCGGATCGGCCACGATCTCGTCCAGCGGCGCCTTCTCATCGACGATGCGATTGACGAAGGAGGTGTTGGCGCCGTTCTCCAGCAGGCGGCGCACCAGGTAGGCCAGCAGGTCCTCGTGGCTGCCGACCGGCGCATAGACGCGGCAAGGAATGCCAATCGCTTCGGCCGGCGTCACTTCGTTGTAGAGCGCTTCGCCCATGCCGTGCAGGCGCTGGAACTCCAGCTTGTCGCGCGCCGCCGCCTCGCCGCCCGCCATCTCGATGATGGCCGCGAGGCTATGGGCGTTGTGGGTGGCGAATTGCGGATAGAACGCGCTGCCGTCCGACAGCAGGCGGCGCGCGCAGGCAAGGTAGGAGACATCGGTCGTCGCCTTGCGCGTGAACACCGGATAGCCGGCGAGGCCACGCTCCTGGCTCACCTTGATCTCGCTGTCCCAATATGCGCCCTTGACCAGCCGCACCATCAGGCGGCGGCGATGCCTGCGCGCGAGATCGGCGAGCCAGTCGACCAGCGGCAGGCAGCGCTTCTGGTAGGCCTGGATCGCGAGCCCGAGCCCGTCCCAACCGGCGAGCGACGGGTGGCCGGACACCGCTTCGATCACGTCGAGCGAGAGGTCGAGCCGGTCGGCCTCCTCCGCATCGATGGTGAAGCCGATGTCGACGGCCTTGGCTGCCTTCGCGAGTTCGACCAGCCGCGGCACCATCTCGTCCAGCGTGCGCCTGCGCTGCGCCATCTCGTAGCGCGGATGCAAGGCGGAGAGCTTCACCGAGATGCCCGGACTCTTGACCGGGCCGCGGCCGGCGGCGGCGCGGCCGATCGAGGCGATGGCGGCCTCGTAGGCGTCGAAATAGCGGTCGGCGTCGCGCGCGGTGCGGGCGGCCTCGCCCAGCATGTCGTAAGAGTAGCGGTAGCCCTTGCGCTCCATGCCCTCGGCGCGCTCGAGCGCCTCGTCGATATTCCGGCCCATCACGAACTGGCGGCCGAGAATCTTCATGGCCTGCGTCACGGCCTGGCGGATCACCGGCTCGCCGGAACGGGTGACCAGGCGCTTCAGCACGCCCTTCAGGTCGCTGCTGGTGGAATCCATCTGCATGATGCGGCCGGTGAGCATCAGCGCCCAGGTCGAGGCATTGACGAAGATGGAATCGCTCTCGCCCAGATGCGCGCTGAAATCGGCGTCGCGCAGCTTGTCCTTGATCAGCATGTTGGCGGTTTCGGAATCCGGGATGCGCAACAGCGCCTCGGCCAGGCACATCAGCACCACGCCCTCCTTGGAGGAGAGCTCATAGGCGTGCATGAAGGCATCGATGCCGCCCTGCCCGATCCGGTTCTCGCGCACCTTGCGCACCAGCTGCCGGGCGCGGGTGGCGATGCGGTCCTGCAGGTCGGGCGGCAGTTCGGCCTGCGCCAGCAGGGTCTGGACCACGCCGGTCTCGTCGGCGCGATAGTGGGCACGCAAGCGGGCGCGCAACGGATCGGGTTGCGGGAGCGGCTCGGTAAAGATCATGACAGGACCTTGCGCAAGGATAGGCGAAGCTGGCCTGGAAATTGACAGCTGGATTTTCGGGGCGGAGCATAGTCGGATTTCGTCCGGTTGGAAGCAGGAACAGGTGCGATGAGCTTTTTTCCAGGATTCGAGCAGCGGCGGGTCACCGTCGATGACATCGCTTTCAATGTCCGGGTCGGCGGCAGCGGCAGCCCGCTCCTGCTGCTGCATGGTCTGCCCCAGACCCATGTCGCCTTTCACAAGATCGCCCCGGAGTTGGCTCGCCACTTCACGGTGATCTGTCCGGACTTGAAGGGCTATGGCGACAGCGCTGCGCCCGCACCGACACCGGATTCCGGCAACTATTCCAAGCGGGTCATGGGCGGAGAGATGCTGGCGCTGATGAGGGAACTCGGTCACGAGCGGTTCGCCCTGGTCGGGCACGATCGCGGCGGGCGGGTCGCCTACCGCCTGGCGCTCGATCAGCCTCGCGCGGTCACGCGCCTTGGCATTCTCGATATCGTGCCGACCTCGGAATACTGGGACACCGCCGATCGCGCGTTCGCCGTGAATACGTTTCATTGGGGGTTCCTGGCGCGCGACGGCGGCCTGCCTGAGCGCTTGATCGGCCACGACCCGGACTTCTTCCTGGATTATCTCATGCGGCTATGGGCTGGCGACTATGGCGTGCTCGATCCCGAGGCCTTGGCCGAATACCGCCGCTGTTTCCGCAAGCCCGAGAACATCGCGGCCATCTGCGCGGACTATCGCGCCGGCTACACCATCGATGATGAGCAGGACCGCGGCGACCGGGCGGCCGGCAGGAAGATCGGATGTCCTGTTCTGGTGATCTCAGGCGAGCAGTATCTTCACACCGGCGAGAGCAAGGCACTCGATATCTGGCGGCGCTGGGCTCCCGACGTGCGCGGCCTGGGCCTGACGTGCGGCCACTTCGTCGCGGAGGAAAAGCCGGCCGAGGTGCTGGCAGCGATGATGCGCTTCCTCCGAGACAGCTAGACCGCCCTTACCTCGGCCAGGAAGCCGCCGACCAGCGACCGCAGCTGCTCGCTTTCGTGCTTCAAGCCGTCGGCGGTCGAGCGCACCTCGCCGGCTGAGTCCTTGGTATCGTTTGCCGTCTGCTTCACGCCGGCCATGTTGCTGGAGACTTCGTGCGTGCCGATCGCCGCTTCCTGGATCGAGCGGGCGATTTCGTGCGTCGCCTCGGTCTGCTGCTGCACGGCTTCGGAGATGCTGGCGGCGATGTCGTTCACGCGGCCGATGGTCTGCGTGATCGCCTGGATCGCGCCGGCCGCCGATTGCGTCGCCGATTGCACGGCGCCGATCTGGGTCTGAATCTCCTCGGTCGCCTTGGCGGTCTGCGATGCAAGGTTCTTCACCTCGCCCGCCACCACCGCGAAGCCCTTGCCGGCATCGCCGGCGCGCGCCGCCTCGATCGTGGCGTTGAGCGCCAGGAGATTGGTCTGCGCCGCGATGTCGTTGATGAGGCGCACCACCTCGCCGATGCGGTCGGCCGACTGCACCAGGCCCTTGACCATCTCGCTGGCATTCGAGCCTTCGGTGGCGGCGGCGCGCGCGATGTCGGCGGACTCCTGCGCCCGGCGCGTCATCTCGGTGAAGGAAGCGGACAGTTCCTCGGCGGAGCTCGCCACGGTCTGGACGTTGGCCGACGCCTCTTCGGTTGCCGTCGTCATGGCCACGACCTGGTGGTTGGACTTTTCGGCGACATCGGTCAGGCGATGCGCCGACTTCTCCATCTGGCCGGCCGCCCCCGAAAGCCGCTGCAGCGCGCCCTTGACGCTGTCGTCGAACGCGCGCGTCAGCGCGTCCGTGCGCTCGAAGCGCTGCTGGCGCTCCAGCTGCTGAGCCGCCTCGCGCTCGCGGGCCGTCCTGGCTTCGATGGCGTTGGTGCGGAAGACATCGACCGCCTTCGCCATCTGGCCGACCTCGTCGCGCCGCTGAGCGGAAGGAATGATGACGTCGAGCATGCCCTCGGACAGGGATTTCATGACTGCCGTCATGCGCGCGATCGGCCGCACGACACCGAGCGCCATGAACAGGACGCCGCCCAGGACAACCAGCAGCACGATTCCCGAAACCGACCAGACGACACTCATGAACAGGGTCTCGTCTCGCGAAGCCGCGGCTTCACTCTCGGCATTGAAGCGGTTGGATTCCGCCACGATCTCGTCGATTACCGCGCGATGCCGAGCATAGGCATCGGCAGCGATGGCGTAGGATGCGGCAGCGGCACTCATGTCGCCGCGACCGATCGCGGGCAGCAGCTTGCCCTCGACTTCATCCCAGAAGTTGACGGCCTCCTGGTGCGCGGGGCCGATCAGCTTCGCGACGATCGCCGCGTCATAGGTGCGGTCCCTGGTCCAATAGTCGTGGCGCGCATCGTAGTCCTTGCGGAGTTGTGCCAGCCGTTCGGTTCGCGCGCCGAGCGATTTCGGATCGTTCAGCACCAGCGTCGCCTCGAGGTAGGGCTCGATGATGTATTCCGGCGGCGGCAGGATGTCCGCGATCAGGTCCTTGCCCAGGACAATCCGCGTGTAGGCCGGTCCGCCGACCTTCAACTCGTTGATCGCCATCAAGGCGGTCCAGATCACCGCCACGAATCCGATCCCCACCAGAACACCGAACAGATTGACCGCCTTGGCGATCGTCAGACGCATGGTCATTTAGTGTGTCCCCTACCTGGCAAATGGCCCGATGAGGGAATGAGTAAATGCCTTCGCGTGAATAATTCATAAATACTGAACATATACTGGATGATATTGATATTGTATGATTTTTACGATCTTAAACATGTTTAATTCAGACTATGTTCCCACGATGACCCAAATATACAAGCAAAAATCAAACCCGACTTGAGGTAATTCCTTTGACTCGACGGCGCGGCACCGCGCTCGCGGCGGAGCGCCGTGCCAAGATGCGAAAAATTTTTGTGGCCTAACGCCAGCTTCGCGTTCAGTCCCTCGTTGAGCAGCGTGGGGGTGGCCTTGCCGCTGGTCGCCTTCATCACCTGGCCGACGAAGAATCCCCAAAGCTTGTCCTTGCCGCCGCGGTACTCGGCGACCTTGGACGGCTGTGCCAAAGCACGCCTGAAGCGACTGTCTCTTATTGCTCAGATGTGCGGCAAAAACCCGCGATAGCCTGACCAGCAGGTCTTCCAGCCCGAGGAACAGGCATGAAAACGCTGATCGCGCCTTACGGCGAGAAATTGCAGGTGCTCTATCTGGCCAACGGCGCCGTCGACGCGGAACGCCGGCGGGCCATGGAATATCCGTCCTGGCATCTGACGGACCGGCAGATCTGCGATCTCGAGTTGTTGATGAATGGGGCGTTCTCGCCGCTCACAGGCTTCATGTGCCGCGACGAATATGAAAGCGTCGTGCGCGACAGCCGGCTTGAAAATGGCATGGTGTGGACGATTCCCATCGTGCTCGATGTCGATGGCCAGTTCGCCGACAAGGTAACCCGCGGAACTCGCATCGCGTTGCGCGACCGGGAGGGCGTGCTGGTCGCCACGATGACTGTGGATTCGAAATGGACGCCCGATCTGGAAATGGAAGCACGAGCCGTGTACGGCACGTCGGATCCGGCGCATCCCGGCGTGTTCTATCTTCTTCACAAGTCGAAGCCGGTCTGTCTTGGCGGTCCCGTCACCGGCATCGAACCGCCGGCTTGCTACGACTTCAAGCACCTCCGGGACGATCCGGCCGCGCTGCGCCAGAAGTTCCGCAAGCGCGGCTGGTCGCGGGTGGTCGCCTTCCAGACCCGCAATCCCATGCATCGCGCTCATTTCGAGCTCACCTGCCGGGCGGCGAAGGCATCCGAGGCCGACCTGCTGCTGCACCCGGTCGTCGGCATGACCAAGCCTGGAGACGTCGACCACTACACACGCGTACGCTGCTACGAGCAGGTGCTGCGGCGCTATCCCGAACAGACCACGATCATGAGCCTGTTGCCGCTCGCGATGCGGATGGCGGGTCCGCGGGAAGCGGTCTGGCACGCCATCATTCGCCGCAACTTCGGATGTTCGGCCTTCATCGTTGGCCGAGATCATGCCGGCCCCGGCAATAACGGCAATGGCGCGAGTTTCTATGATCCCTACGCGGCGCAGCAGCTGGTGCGACGACACGAAGACCAGCTCCAGATAGAGATGATCCCATTCGAGGAAATGATGTACGTCCCGGAACGCGGGCAGTACGTGCCGCGCAACGAGGTGCGCCAGGGCGAAACGCCCACGACCATCTCCGGCACCGAGCTGCGCCGGCGGCTGCGCGATGGCATCGACATACCGGAATGGTTCTCATTCCCCGAGGTGCTCGAGGAATTGCGGCGCAGCTTTCCGCCACGTCACCGGCAGGGCTTTGTCATCTTTTTCACGGGCCTGCCGAGTTCCGGCAAATCGACGATCGCGAACGCGCTGCTGGCCAAGCTGAACGAGGACGGCACCCGGCCGGTGACGATCCTCGACGGCGACGAGGTACGGCGGCACCTCTCGAGCGAGCTGGGTTTCTCGCGCGAACACCGGAATCTCAACGTGCTGCGCATCGGCTATGTGGCGGGCCTCATTGCGAAGTCCGGCGGCATCGCCATTTGCGCTCCCATTGCGCCTTACGAGAACATCCGGCGGCAGGTCCGCGAACTGGTGGAAGCGACCGGCGGTTTCATCGAGGTGCATGTGGCGACGCCGGTTGACGTGTGCGAGAAGCGCGACCGCAAGGGCCTCTACGCCAAGGCCCGCGCCGGGCTGCTGGAGAACTTCACGGGCGTCAACGACCCTTACGAGCTTCCGGTCGCACCTGACCTGCGCATCGACACCAGGGAATACACGCCCGCTCAGGCCGCTCAGCAAATCCTGCTGAAGATCGAGGCCCAGGGATACATTCGCTAGCGGGCGTTGCCGTCCGAAGGTGCGGCCTTACCCCGCCAGCTTCGCCTTCAGTCGCTCGTTCAAGAGCGCAGGGTTAGCCTTGCCGCCGGTCGCCTTCATCACCTGGCCGACGAAGAAGCCGAGGAGCTTGTCCTTGCCGCCGCGGTATTCGGCGACCTTGTCGGCGTTCTTGGCCATGATGTCGTCGATCGCGGCGTCGATCGCGCCGGTGTCGGTGACCTGGCGCAGGCCCTTTTCCTCGACGATCTGCCTGGCCTGCTTGCCG
>DATFDU010000499.1:0-9513 GCA_035251915.1 Dongiaceae bacterium
CCATGACGCCTTGAAATTTCCGCAATCCGGGCACATAACTCCGACCGGGATATCGAGGGGCGCAAACGTAACCGACTGCACGACAGGAGGAAAAACGTGCGCGCCCATATCCTAGTTGCCGCTGTCCTGGCGGCGCTGAGCCTCGGCTATTCCGCATCCGCCGCGAATACCCCGGATCCCGCCTCTACGTCCTATCAAGGATTGTGGATCTCGACGCCCTATCCGTCGGTGGGCGTCGCCGCAAACGAGTCCGTCGAGCTCGACCTCACCTTGCGCAATGCGGGCATGCCGCCGCAGCGCGTGACCCTGGCGGCGGCCGGTCTTCCTCAACAATGGAATGTCCTGTTCCTGGGCGACGGCCGGCCGGTGGATTCGGCGTTCCTGGCGCCAGATTCCAGCGTCGATGTGACGCTGCGCGTCTCGCCGCCGCAGGGCGTGAAGCCGGGCAGCTATGAATTCCAGGTCGCCGCCACCGCCGATGACGGAAGCAAGTTCGACTTGCCGATCGAGCTCAAGATCGGCCAGTCGTTGCCGGCGCGGCTCGCGCTCGCAACCGAGCTGCCGGCCCTGCGCGGATCGCCGACCTCCACCTTCAGTTACGACGTGACCCTGATCAATGAAAGCGGGCGCGAGACTGTCGCGCGGCTGGACGCGGCCGCCCCTCCGGGCTTCCGCGTCACCTTCAAGGAAGGCTACGGCTCGCAGGAGCTGACCAGCATCCCGGTGAAGCCCGGCGAGAAGCGCAATCTCAAGGTCAGCGTCGACCCCGGCCAGGACGTGCAGGCCGGCACCTACAAGGTCGGCATCCAGGCCAGCACCGACGAAAGCAACGCGCAACTCGAGCTGGCGCTCGATGTCACCGGCCAGGCGGATCTCTCGCTGACCGGCCAGGACAGCCGGCTCAGCACCGAGGCCAATGCCGGCAAGGAGACGCAGCTGACCCTGGTAGTGGAGAACAAGGGGACCGCGCCGGCGCGCGACATCAAGTTCTCCTCAAGCGAGCCGAATGACTGGAAGGTGACGTTCCAGCCGGATGCCATCAGCGAGCTGCCGCCGAACCAGCGCCAGGAAGTGAAAGCGCTGCTGACGCCTTCGTCCAAGGCGATCGCCGGCGACTACATGGTGACGCTGCGGGCGAACGGCGATGGCGCGAGCGAGTCGTCCGAATTCCGCGTGACGGTGGAAACCTCGACCATCTGGGGCATCGTCGGGCTGGTGGTGATCGCGGCGTCGGTGGTCGTGCTGTCGCTTGCCGTCATGCGCTTCGGACGCCGGTAGCGGAGGCCGCCATGACGGAACCAGTGATCGAGGCCAATGGCCTTACCAAGCGCTATCGCACGCGTATCGCCGTGGATCATATCGATCTCGCGATCGAGGAAGGAGAAGTGTTCGGCCTGCTCGGTCCGAACGGCGCAGGCAAGACCACGACCATCCTGATGATCATGGGCCTGACCGACGTGAGCGCGGGCACGGTGCGCGTGCTGGGCCTCGACCCGGCACGCCAGCCGCTCGCGGTCAAGCGGCACATCGGCTACATGCCGGACTCGGTCGGCTTCTACGACACTCTGACCGCGCGCGAGAACCTGGCCTATACCGGACGGCTGGCCGGCCTCGAGCGCACGCGCATCGAGCGGCGGAGCGAGGAGGTGCTGGCCCGCGTCGGGCTCGGCGCCGTCGTCGGGCAGAAGGTGCGGACCTTTTCCCGCGGCATGCGGCAGAGACTGGGCCTCGCCGACGCGCTGCTGAGATCGCCCAGGATCGTGATCCTGGACGAGCCGACCAGCGGTCTCGATCCACAGGCCACCCAGGACTTCCTGGAGCTGATCCGCGCCCTGAAGCAGGAAGGAATCACGATCATCCTCTCCTCGCACATGCTGGACAAGGTGCAGGCGATCTGCGACCGGGTCGCGCTGTTCAACGACGGCCGCATCGCGTTGTGCGGCACCGTCACCGATCTGGGACGGCAGGTGCTGGGCGGCGGCCATCAGATCCTGGTGGAGGCGCGCGGCGGCAGGATCGAGCAGACCCTGGCGGCGATCCCCGGCATCATCCGCGTGCGCCGCGAAGGCGATCGAGGCTATGTGCTCGAGGCCGAGTCGGACATCCGTCCGGTCGTCGCCGCCACGGTCGCGCAGGCCGGCGGAGAGTTGCTGAGCCTCGGCATCCGCCAGGCCAGCCTCGAATCGGTCTATACCCGCTACTTCGAGGAGGCGGCCCATGCGGCGTGAAGGTTCACCCTGGAGCGGCCTCTGGGCTGTCGTCAGCAAGGAGGCCGCGGATCACCTGACGAGCGCGCGCATGCGCTTCCTGGAAGTGCTGGTCGGCCTCGCCGCGATCGGCGCGGTCTACGCGGCGACCCAGACCATCCGCCAGACGGTGGGGAGCGATCCGTTCCTGTTCCTCACCTTGTTCACCACTGCCAAGGACCCGCTGCCCTCTTTCGTCTCGTTCCTCGGCTTCCTGGTGCCGCTGGCCGCGATCGCCCTGGGCTTCGATGCGATCAACACCGAGCATTCGCGGCGGACGTTGAGCCGGATCGTGGCCCAGCCGGTCTACCGCGATGCGGTGCTGATGGGAAAGTTCCTGGCGGCGCTGCTGACGCTCGGCATCCTGCTGGCGGTGCTGTGGCTGGTGGTGATCGGGCTCGGGCTCATCTTCCTCGGCCTGCCGCCGAGCGGCGAGGAGATCGCGCGCGCTTTCGCCTTCTGGGCTGCCACGCTGTTCTACGGCGGGGTCTGGCTGGCGCTGTCGATGATGTTCTCGGTCCTGTTCCGCCAGCCCGCGACCTCGGCCCTCGCCGCGCTCGCGATCTGGCTGTTCTTCTCGTTCTTCTGGCCGATCATCGCGGAGCTCGCGGCGCAATCCATGGTCCCGGACGGTGCGCCAGGTTTCATCGCACAGGCCTATCTCGCCACCTATGAGCCGGTGTTCGCGCGCATCGCGCCCAACTACCTGTTCGGCGAAACCACCCTGGCGCTGCTCAATCCGGCGACCCGGGCGCTGGGGCCGCTGTTCCTCAGCCAGCTGCAGGGCGCGCTGCTCGGCGCGCCGATCCCGTTCGGGCAGAGCGTGCTGTTGATCTGGCCGCATCTCACGGGCCTGGTGGCGGGCACGATCCTGCTCTTCACCATTGCCTACGTTGCGTTCCAGCGCCAGGAGATCAGGGCGTGAGAAGGCGGCGGGCGAGGTCGGCTCGCCCGCCGCCTGCTATTCGGCCGCGCGGTCGCGCGAGCGCTTGGGCATGGCGGCCCGGCGTTCCCAGTCGAACATGTAGTCGCGGGTGACCGGCACCGCCTCGATGTCGCGCGCCAGCTGCATCTGCCACACCATGTTGAAGCTGTGGCGGAACGACAGCTCGCTGCCGATCAGGTAGAACTCCCACATCCGGCAGAAGCGCTCGTCATAGATGCGCGCGATCTCGGCGCGGTGGCGATTGAAGTTGTTGCGCCAGGCCCGCAGCGTCTCGGCATAGTGCAGACGCAGCACCTCGATGTCGGTGATCCACATGCCGGTCTTCTCGACCACGGGCACGACCTCGGACAGGGCCGGGCTGTAGCCGCCGGGGAAGATGTATTTGCGCAGCCACGGGTTGGTGAAGCCCGGCCCGCCGCGCCGGCCGATGGCGTGCAGCAGCGCGACGCCGGTCGGCTTCAGCAGGCGCTCGACCGCGCCGAAGAACTCGCGGTAGTGCTTGACGCCGACATGCTCGAACATGCCGACCGACACGATGCGGTCGTAGCTGCCGGTCTCGAGCCGGTAGTCCTGCAGCTTGAAGGTGACCTGCCGGTCGACGCCGGCTTCCCTGGCGCGCCGGGTCGCCAGCTCGTGCTGTTCCTTGGACAAGGTGACGCCGACCACTTCGACGTCGCAATGCTTGGCGAGGAAGATGCCGAGCCCGCCCCAGCCGCAGCCGATATCGAACACGCGCTGGCCCGGTTCCAGCACCAGCTTGGAGGCGATGTGCCGCATCTTGGCGATCTGCGCCTCGGCCAGCGTGATGCTGGGCTTCACGAAATAGGCGCAGGAATATTGCATGCTCTCGTCGAGGAACAGCTCGAACAGCCGGCGCGACAGATCGTAATGATGCGCCACATGCTCGCGCGCGAGGCCGATCGGATTGTGCTGGTGCCACCAGCGGGCGACGGTGTGGAAAGCCGCGATGACCCGCTGCCAGCGCTCGCTTTCGATGCCGCTGGCGTTGGCCATGCCGATGTCGATGAGATCGTAGAGCGAGCCTTCCTCGATGGTCAGCTTGCCGTCCATGTAGGCTTCGCCGACCTTGAGCGAGGGATTGAGGGCGAGGCTCCAGTCGGTGGCGCGGTCCGCCAGCCTGACGGTTACCCTGGGCCCGCCCTGGCCGAAGCTCTGTCTTCGGCCGCTCGGATCGATGACAGTGATGCACCCGTGCTGAATGCCGCGCGCCAACAAGCGATCGAACATGGCCCCGATCTCCTGCCCATCCCCGGGTTGCAGCCCCGGCTTCAACCCTTGGAATTAATCTAGAAAAGCCGACGCAGTTCCGTCAAGAATCGGTCATGTCCTGAAAACCGTGCCGGTTACAGCAGCATCTACGGGCCGGGCGGAATGCCGGACGCAAGTCCTACTACCCGAAAGGATTGTATGCGGGTCACGCGCGGGACATGGCGGGGAGCAATTCTTCAGCGGCCATACAGGTTGCGGCGAGTCGGACGGCGGGCCGCTCCAGCGCTTAGTACGGTAGCGAACAGAATGACATCGGAGTTGCCGTTCAAATCGACGTCAACACGCTGTCGATGGCGCGCTGGATGGGCGCCTCGATCGTGCAGCGGGAGCGCGTAGGAGGAGGAGACAGTCAAGGCCCCGAGGTTTCTTTTCTCTACCAGGGCGAGACCAAGCGGGTTCCACGCTCCGTCTCGGCGCTGTGATCACAAAGCCAGCCGGCGCCCCGTTGGATCAACGCCTATGTGGCCAATGCATATGAGCCAGTCGCCCGCAGCGGACCTGCCGCGCCGCGCAACGCGCGGCGAGCGCGACCTCAGAGCGGATTTCCGCGCCCGCCTTCGGGCGGACGGCCGACCCGCGCTTTTGCCTCATGGCCGATGGCGACCAGATCAGCGCTCTGGTAGAAGGCTGTTACCGCGACATCACCCCTCAGGCCCGATGAGCGAACCCGCGAGCCGGCACCAACACGATCCGAAACGGTTGATCGAACAGGCCTTCGAAATGGGCGCGGAATTTCCCGGGCCGGCGGAGGACCTGCTGCTGTCCTGGATCCTCTCTTTGCCGGCGGACGCCGATGCGCCAGCGATCGCCGCGCTGCTGGTCGAGCGTCACCGCGCGCAGGTGGCGGACCTGGCGGACAAGCATCCGGCGCGCCGCCTGTTGGCGCTGCTGGAGCAGACCGCCGCCGCCGGCGCGGCGCGCGCGCAGGGACGCCGGGGCGGGCGGCGCGGGAAGGGTTGAGCGCCTAGCGCTCGCCAAGTGCCGCGCACGCCTCGCGCACGGCGGCAATGGCGAGGCCAATGTCCTCATCCCGCGTGCGGTGGTTGACGATGGCGGCGCGCAGGAAGGTCCGCTCCTTGAGCCGCGTGGTCGAGAAGACGACTTTGCCGTCCAGCTGCAGCCGCGTTGCGAGCCGGCGGTTGAGGACGTCCTGGTCCTGGGGATCGACGCCCTTCGGCGCATAGCGGAAGCAGCAGACGTTGAGCACCACCGGCGCACCGAGCTCGAGCTCGTCGGCGCTCTCCACGAGACGCGCCATGCGCGCCGCCTGGCGGCAATTGTCGGAGATCTTCCGGGCCAGCCGGTCCAATCCATAGGCGCGCAGGCAGGACCAGACCTTCAGCGCCCGGAAACCGCGCGACAGCTCGATGCCGTAATCGCAATACCATGGATCGCCGCCGCCGAGGCCGTCCTCCTGGCCTTCGAGATAATGGGGCCGCGTGGCAAAGGCCGCGCGATGGACATCGCCGTGCCGGATGAGGACGGCCCCGCAGTCGTATTGCACGTACATCCACTTGTGGAAATCGAAGGCGAGCGAATCCGCTCGCTCGATTCCGCCGGCCAGGTCGCGCCAGGGACGATCCGCGATGCGTGCCCAGCAGCCGAACGCGCCATCGATATGCAGCCAGAGCTTTTCCTCGGCGCAGAGATCGGCGATCGCTGCGATGTCGTCGCAGGCGCCGGTGTCCACCGATCCGACGGTGGCGATCACGCAGAACGGCCGCTTGCCCGCGGCGCGATCTTCGGCCAGCTGCTGCTTCAGCCGAGCCAGGTCCATGCCGCCCGATGGTCCGGTGGTCGGGATGCGCCGCAGCGCCTGGGCGCCGTGGCCGAGGAGTTCCAGCGCTTTCTGGTTGGCGCTGTGCGCGCCCGCCGCGCAATAGGCGAGGTGATCCGGCGCATCGCGCAGGCCGTTCGCCCGTATCTCGTGGCCGCTCGTGTGGATGCGCGCGACGGCGAGGGCGATGACCGTCGATTGCGATGTGCCGGAGGTCAGCAATCCGCCGGCGGTCTCGGGAAAACCGAAGATGCGGCGCGTCCAGTCGATGACCGCGCGCTCGACATAGATCGCGCCATGGTCGCGTCCGCCGCAGTTGCTGTTCATGGCGGAGGCCGTGATGTCGGCCAGCAGTCCGGCCGCAAGCCCGGATCCATGCACCCAGCCGAAGAAGCGCGGATGGGTATTGCCGGTGCCGAAGGGCAGCACTGTCTCTGCCAGATCGCACGCAAGCTGTCTCTCGCCGATACCGGTCTCCGGCAAGCCCGGCGCCAGTGCGGCGCGCGCGGCATTGTCGACCGGATGCCATGGCCGGTCTCGCGCCGCCTCCAGATGATCCAGGCAGGCATCGAGCAACCTGTGCGCGTCACCGCGGAAGGAGGCGAAATCCTCCGGATCGAGAGAGTGATCGGTCGACTTGCTCATATGGCCCTCGCTAGTTCATCAGCTTTATCAGCGTCTCGACCTCGTCGGCCTCGTTCGCCGGCTTGTCCCAGCGGATGCGATGGAAGCGCGGGAAGCGCAAGGCGAGACCGGATTTGTGGCGGGTCGATTGGTGCACGCTGTCGAACTCGAACTCGGCCACCAGGGCCGGTGACAGCACGCGCACCGGGCCGAAGCGCTCGACCGTGTTGTTGCGCACCCAGCGGTCAAGCTTCCTCAGCTCCTCGTCGGTGAAGCCGGAATAGGCCTTGCCCACCGGCACCAGCTCGCGTCCCGGCGCGCCGGTCTCGTCGACCATCGGCCGCCAGCAGCCGAAGGTGAAGTCGGAATAGAACGATGAGCGCTTGCCATGTCCGCGCTGGGCATACATCAGCACCGCGTCGATGGTGAGGGCATCGCGCTTCCACTTGAACCAGTGGCCCTTGACGCGGCCGGCGATGTAGGGACTCTCCCAGCGCTTCAGCATCAGGCCCTCGATGCCGGCAGAACGGGCGTCCGCCCTCAGGCGCGCCAACTCGCTCCAGTCGGCGAACTGGATCAGTGGCGACAGGTCGAAGCGCGGGCGCGTTCTCTCGCCATACCACGCCTCCAGGCGCTGGCGGCGTTCGCGCAGGGGCAGCGGGCGCAGGTCCTCATTGCCGATGATGAGGGCGTCGTAGAGCCGGACGTGCGCCGGATTGGACAGAACCAGCGCCGGGCTCGGCTTCTTGCGATTGAGGCGCTGCTGCAGATCGTTGAACGACGCCACTTCGATCTCGCCGTCGATCGGCTTGGCCACCAGCAGCTCGCCATCCAGCACCGCTTCGAAATCGACTTGCTCGATCAGGTCGGGAAAGGCGCCGCTGATATCCTCGCCGGCGCGTGAATACAGCCGGGTCTGGCCGCCGCCGGCTGCGACCTGCACGCGGATGCCGTCCCACTTCCATTCGGCGCAGAAGTCGTGCGGCGCGAAGTTGGCGAAGTCGGCTTCCTCGATCGGGTGCGAGAGCATGAGCGGGCGGAAACCGAGGGTGTTGCGTGCCGCCGGCTTCTCGCCGCCCATGACCCAGCCGATCAGATCGGCATAAGGCGGCTCGTGCTGCGGCCACAGCTCCTCGATCTCTTCCAGGCTGACGGTGCCGATGCCGGCGAGCGCGGTCTTGGCGAGCCGTGCGGACACGCCGACGCGCAAGGCGCCGGCCGCCAGCTTCAGCAGCGCCCAGCGGCCGGTGGCATCGAGGCCATCGAGCCAGCCGGCCATCAGCATCATCGCCTCGGCGCGGCCGCTGAGGCGCAGCCGTTCGATCACGTCGCTCAGGCGCGGCGGCGCATGCGTCGCGCCATCGGTCACCGGCCAGATGAGGGCAATGGTCTCCGCCAGATCGCCGACATAATCGTACGACCAGCCGAACAGCTCGGGATCCACGCGCGCCATGGCCATGTCGCGCAATGCCGCGGGCTTCAGGCTCGGCAGCTCGAGCTCGCCGCACAACGCGGCCAGCGCATAGCCGCGGTCGGGATCGGGCGCATGGCACAGATAATCCTCGATCAAACGCAGCTTGCCATTGCGCGCCGGCTGGTAGGAGAGGGCATCGAGCAGGTCGGCGAACAGCTGCATCTACCGGCTCATTCCTCATCCTCGTACCCGACCAGCGACAGCGCGCGTGCCTTGCGGCCGCTTTGCTGGATGGCGTGGATCAGCGCTTCCTCGCGGCCGTGGGTCACCCACACCTCCGGTGCGTCGACGTCGCGCACGGTCTGCAGCAACTCGTCCCAGTCGCAGTGGTCGGAGATGATGAGCGGCAGCTCGGCGCGGGCCTGCCGCGCGCGGGCGCGAATGCGCATCCAGCCGGAGGCGACCGCCGGCACCGGATCGCCCATGCGCCGGCTCCAGATCTCGCCTATGGCGGACGGCGGACACAGTACGATCTCGTTCACGATCTTCTTGCTGTCGGCGACCGTTGCCGGCAGCAGCGTACCGAGGTTGACGCCCTGCGCGACGTAGAGATCGCACAAAGCCTGGTGCGCGCCATGGAGGTAGATCGGTCGGTCATAGCCGGAGCGGCGCAGCAGCGCGATGATGCGCTGGCACTTGCCGAGCGAATAGGCGCCGATCAGCACCGAGCGATCGGGGAACAGCGCGCGTGCATGCAGCACCTTGGCGATCTCGCCCTTGTCCGGCGGATGGTGGAACACCGGCAGGCCGAAGGTCGCTTCGGTGATGAAGACGTCGCACTTCACCGGCGTGAACGGCGGGCAGGTCGGATCGAAGCGCCGCTTGTAATCGCCGGAGATGACGGCGCGGCAGCCGCCATGCTCCAGCACCACCTGCGCGCTGCCGAGGATGTGGCCGGCCGGCTCCAGCATGATGGTGACGTCGCCCATGGTGAGGCGCTCGCCATAGGCCAGCGCCTGGCTCTCGCGCGCGAAGCCTTCGCCGTAGCGCACGCCCATGATGGCGAGAGTCTCGGCCGTGGCCGCGACCTTGCCGTGGCCCGAGCGCGCATGGTCGCCGTGGCCGTGGGTGACGATGGCGCGGTCGACCGGCCGCGATGGGTCGATGAAGAACCCGCCCGGCTCGCAATAGAGCCCGCCAGGCATCGGTCGCAGCC
>DATFDU010000500.1:0-6379 GCA_035251915.1 Dongiaceae bacterium
CGGTTCGAGCTGCCGCTGCTGATGCTGCTGGCGACGCTCGGCATGATGCTGATGATCTCGGCCAACAACCTGATCTCGCTCTATGTCGGATTGGAGCTGCAGAGCCTCGCGCTCTATGTCACCGCCGCGATCCGGCGCGACACGGTGAAGTCGACCGAGGCCGGCCTCAAATACTTCGTCCTCGGCGCGCTGTCGTCGGGCATGCTGCTCTACGGCGCCTCGATGATCTACGGCTTCGTCGGCACGGTTACCTTCACCGAGCTGTCGACGGCCTTGAGCGGCCCGACGCCGCCGTCGCTCGGCGTCATCGTCGGGCTGGTGTTCCTGTGCGCGGGTCTTGCCTTCAAGATCTCGGCCGTGCCGTTCCATATGTGGACCCCGGACGTCTATGAGGGCGCGCCGACGCCGATCACCGCCTTCTTCTCGGCCGCGCCGAAGGTCGCTGCCATCGCTTTGTTCACCCGCGTGCTGGTCGATGCCTTCGGCGGCCTCACCGACCAGTGGCAGCAGATCATCTTCGCGATCTCCGTCGGATCGATGATCCTTGGCGCTTTCGCGGCCATGGGCCAGCGCAATATCAAGCGCCTGATGGCCTATAGCTCGATCGGCAACATCGGCTATGCGCTGGTCGGCCTTGCCGCCGGCACGCCGCAGGGCGTCAGCGGCCTGTTGTTCTACATGGCGACCTACGTGCCGATGACCCTCGGCTCCTTCGCCGTCATCCTGGCGATGCGCCAGAAGGGCCAGATGGTGGAGGAGATCGCCGATCTCTCCGGTCTCGCCAAGAGCCAGCCGTGGCTCGCGCACATCTTCGCCGCCATCCTGTTCTCGATGGCCGGCATCCCGCCGCTGGTCGGCTTCTTCGGCAAGTGGATGGTGTTCGCCGCCGCGGTCGACCAGGGCTTGTTCGTGCTGGCGGTCATCGGCGTCGTCACCAGCGTAGTCTCGGCCTATTACTATGTCCGGGTCATCAAGGTGATGTATTTCGACGAAGCGGTCGGCAGCTTCGACCGGGTCGACGGCTCGCTGAAGATCGTGCTGGCCGGCTCGCTGGCCGTGGTGGTCGCGGGCATCCTCTTCATCAATCCGATCCAGAGCTCCGCCATCGCGGCGGCGGCCTCGCTCTTCCCGGGATGAGTCTCAGCTTCCGGATCGAACAGGTCGCGGAGATCGACAGCACCAACGAAGCCTGCCGCCTGCGTGCGCTGGCGGGAGAGGCGGCCGGCCTGGTGATCCGGGCCGATCGCCAGACCGCTGGCCGCGGCCGGCGCGGGCGCAACTGGAGCTCGCCCCAGGGCAACCTATACGCATCCATCCTGCTAAGGCCGCAGCGCCCGGCTTTGGAAGCGGCGGCCCTCGGGTTCGCCGCAGTCATGGCCATTGGCGACGTCGCCGAGGCGCTGCTGCCGCCCGGCGCTCTGGTCCAGCACAAATGGCCCAACGACCTGCTGATCAAGGGCAGCAAGGCGAGCGGCATTCTGCTGGAAGCCCAGCCGGGGTTCGTCGTGCTGGGGATCGGCGTCAACATCGCCAGCCATCCCGCTGATACGCCTTATCCGGCAACCGGCCTGGTCGCGGCCGGCGCTGGGCCGATCAGGCCGCAGGCGCTGCTGGAGCGGCTGCTGGCGGCTTTTGCGCCGCTCTATGACAGTTGGGAACGCGCAGGCTTCGCGGCGCTGCTGCCGGCCTGGCGCCGCCGCGCCGTGGGCCTGGGCGAGGTCATCGAGGTGCGGCTGGAGCGCGAGACGCTTTCCGGCACGTTCCTGGACCTCGAACCGGACGGGACTCTGCGGCTTGGCCTATCCGATGGAACGGAGCGGCGCATCGCCGCCGGCGATGTATACTTGCCCGCCAGACCCAAGGACTGAGCCATGCTGCTGACGATCAACGCCAACAACACCAACGTGAAGTTCGCCGCCTGCGAGGGTGACCGGATGGTCGGCGACTGGCGGCTGAAGACCGATCCGGGCCGCACCGCGGACCAATATGTCGTGTGGTTGCATCAGCTGATGCAGATGGCCGGCATGTCATTGGGCCAGATCGACGGCGCGATCATTGCAACGGTTGTGCCGCAAAGCCTGTTTCATCTGAACATGCTCTGCGAGAAACACCTCAACACCAAGCCCCTGGTGGTCGGCGACCCGGCCGTGAAACTCGGCATCGAGGTCCTGATGGACATGTCGCTCCAGGATGTCGGCGCTGACCGCCTGGCCAACGCGGTGGGCGGCCACATCAAATACAGGAAGCCGCTGGTGGTGGTGGACTTCGGCACCGCGACCACGTTCGACGTGGTGGACGGCGCCGGCAACTATGTCGGCGGCGCCATCTCGCCCGGCATCAACCTCAGCCTCGAAGCGCTGCACAGCATGACTGCCAAGCTGCCGCGCATCGCGGTCGAGCGGCCGGCGCACGCGATCGGCAAGGATACGCTGACGGCGATGCAGTCCGGCATCTATTTCGGCTATATCGGTTTGATCGAGGGCATCGTCGCGCGCATCCAGGCGGAGTTCGGCGCGCCGCTCGAGATCATCGCAACCGGCGGCCTCGCGCCGCTGTTCCATGGCGGCACGCCAGTGCTCCAGCACCTGGACCAGGAGATCACGACGCGCGGCCTGATCGAAATCTATCGCCGGAACCGTGGCGGATGACGGACGCCTTCTCGCCCAAGCGCGACGAGCTGCTGTTCCTCGCCCTCGGCGGGGCCGGCGAGATCGGCATGAACCTCAATCTCTACGGCCACGCCGGCAAGTGGCTGATGGTCGATCTCGGTATCACCTTCGGCGATGACTCGACGCCGGGGGTCGAGGTCATCATGCCCGACATCTCCTTCATCAAGGACCGGGTGGGCGACCTGGTCGGGCTTGTACTCACCCATGCGCACGAGGATCACATCGGCGCGGTGCCGTATCTCTGGCCGCAGCTGAAATGCCCGCTCTATGCCACGCCGTTCACCGCCTCCGTGCTGGGCCGCAAGCTGGAAGAGGCAGGCCTTGCCAAGGAAGCGCCGATCACGCTGATCCCGATGTCCGGCAAGGTGTCGCTGGCGCCGTTCGAGGTCGAGCTCATCACCCTCACGCACTCGATCCCGGAGCCGAACGCGGTGGTGGTGCGCACGCCGCTTGGTGCGGTGCTGCACACCGGCGACTGGAAGCTCGACCCGACGCCGTTGATCGGCGAAGCCAGCGACGTGGCGGCGCTGCGCAAGCTGGGCGAGGGCGGCGTGCTGGCGATGGTGTGCGATTCCACCAACGTGTTCGTCGAGGGTGCCTCCGGCTCGGAAGCCGACGTGCGCGACTCCCTGCGCGAGGTGATCGGCAAGCTGCCCTGCCGCGTGGCGGTCGGTTGTTTCGCCAGCAACGTCGCGCGCCTCGAGACCATCACGCGGGTCGCGATGGAGCATGGCCGGCAGGTCGCGCTGATCGGCCGCTCGATGTGGCGTATGGTCGCCTCGGCGCAGGAGAACGGCTATCTCACCGACCTGCCGGAGTTCATCCAGGAGCACGATGTCGGCTACTTCCCGCGCGACAAGATCCTGATGATCTGCACCGGCAGCCAGGGCGAGCCGCGCTCGGCGCTGGCCCGCATCGCGCGCAAGGAGCACCCGCACGTCACGCTCGAGCCGGGCGATGCGGTGGTGTTCTCCTCGCGCACCATTCCCGGCAACGAGAAGTCGATCGCCCACCTGCAGAACGAGCTGACGCGCCAGGACGTGCGCGTCATCACCGACCGCGAGGAGGACATCCACGTCTCCGGCCATCCGGCGCGCGACGAGCTGATCGAGATGTACCAGATGATCCGGCCCCAGATCGCGATCCCGGTGCACGGCGAAGCCCGCCACATCAAGGAGCATGTCGCGCTGGCAAGGGAATGTCAGGTGCCGCAGGCGCTGGAGGCCGCCAACGGCGCCATGATCAGGTTGGCGCCCGGTCCGGCGGAGATCGTCGCTGCCGTGCCCTGCGGTCGGCTGGGTCTCGACGGCAGGGCGCTGGTTCGTCTGGAAGGCGACCTGCTGCGTCATCGCCACCGGATGAGCTTCAATGGTCTCATCATGGTCTCGGTGGTGCTGGACAAGCACGGCAAGCTGGCGGCGCCGCCACAGGTCAGCCTGGAGGGGTTGCTGGACGGCGGTGGGCTGGGCGAGCAGGCAACCGCGGCAATGTCCGAGGCGGTGTCGGAAGCGCTCGATGGCTTGTCGAAGAGCCAACTGCAGGACAACGAAGAATTGACCGAGATCTCGCGCCTCGCCGCCCGCCGCTGGTTCAGCAAGACCTACGACAAGAAGCCGGTCACCAAGGTCCACGTCGTGCGACTGTGATCGCCTGCCATTCGCGCTCGTGCTACCATAGGTTCATGCGGATCATCGGATCGATCACCGTCATCCTATCTGTCGCTGCATGGACGGCGCCGGCCAGCGCGGAAATCGCCATCTCGCGCCGGGACTGTCAGCGGCTGGTCAATCATGAGCCGGCGCCGGACGTCACCTATCAACCCGGGGTCGACGTGCATGGCCGGCCGGTGGTGCCGGCGGATCTCGGCGGCGGCCAACAGATCCAGCTGCCCGACGTCATTTACATACCGATCGAGGTCTTGATTCAGGACAAATTCGGCATTCCCGCCAATTCGGTGCTGTATGATGCGACCGCCCTGATCGGCGTGGTCGAGGTCCGCGGCAACCAGGTCTATTTCGAGGACCAAGCGCTGACCGACCCCGAGATCGCCGCCCTGGAAGAAGCCTGCCGGGACCGGGGCTTCGATTAGCCTCCATAGACAGGCCAGCGCCGTTTGCCTAAATTCCGCCCGGATTCCTGTTAATTCTCAAAGGCGCCGTCAGCGAGGCCAGATGCGTTCCTCCCAGTTCTTCCTGCCCACCCTCCGCGAAAACCCAGCCGAGGCCGAGATCGTCTCGCACCGGTTGATGCTGCGCGCCGGCATGGTCCGCCAAGCGAGCGCCGGCATCTATTCGTGGCTGCCGCTGGGCTTCAAGGTGCTCAAGAAGGTCGAGCAGATCGTGCGCGAGGAGCAGGACCGGGCAGGCTGCCAGGAAGTCCTGATGCCGACCATCCAGTCGGCCGACCTGTGGCGCGAGTCCGGCCGCTACGACGCCTACGGCAAGGAGATGCTGCGCATCAAGGACCGGCGCGAGCGTGAGATGCTGTACGGCCCGACCAACGAGGAGCAGATCACCCAGATCTTCCGCGACGGCATCAAGTCGTACCGCGAAGTTCCGAAGATGCTCTATCACATCCAGTGGAAGTTCCGCGACGAAGTGCGGCCACGCTTCGGCGTGATGCGCGGGCGCGAGTTCCTGATGAAGGACGCCTATTCCTTCGACATGGACTACGAGGGCGCGCGGCGCGCCTACAACAAGTTCTTCGTCGCCTACCTGCGCACCTTCGCGCGGATGGGCATGCGCGCCATTCCGATGGAGGCGGAGACCGGACCGATCGGCGGCAATCTCAGCCATGAGTTCATCGTGCTCGCCGACACCGGCGAGAGCCAGGTCTATTGCGATCGCAAGTTCCTGGACTACGACGTGCTCGGCAAGGACATCGACTACGGCAACCCTGCCGAGGTGGAAGGCGTGGTGAACCACTTCACCTCGCTCTATGCCCGCACCGACGAGAAGAACGACCAGGCCTTGTTCGAGAAGGAAGTGCCCGACGCCGAGCAGCGCTATGTCGGCCGCGGCATCGAGGTCGGCCACATCTTCTATTTCGGCACCAAGTATTCCGAGCCGCTGAAGGCCCAGGTTCAGGACAAGGACGGCAACCCCGTCAGCGTCCATATGGGATCCTACGGCATCGGCGTGTCGCGCATGCCGGCCGCGATCATCGAGGCCAGCCACGACGACAACGGCATCATCTGGCCGGAGGCGGTCGCACCCTTCAAGGTCGGCCTCATCAACATCAAGGTCGACGACAAGGCCGGGACAAAGATGGCTGAGGACATCTACGCCAGGCTGAAGAATGCCGGCGTCGAGGTGCTCTATGACGATCGCGACGAGCGGGCGGGCGCCAAGTTCGCCGAGATGGACTTGATCGGCCTCCCCTGGCAGCTGGTGGTCGGCCCGCGCGGCGCCGCCAAGGGCCAGATCGAGATGAAGAACCGCAAGACCGGCGAGAAGGTCGAGCTCAGCGTCGATGCGGCGCTCGAGCGGCTGGGCGCATGATCTTTTCCGCGTTCGAGCGTCTCGTCGCCTTCCGCTATCTGCGCGCGCGCCGGGAAGAGGGGTTCGTCTCCGTCATCGCGGCGTTCTCCTTGGCCGGCATCGCCATCGGCGTCGCGGCGCTGATCATCGTCATGTCCGTGATGAACGGCTTCCGCGCCGAGCTGCTGAGCCGCATTCTCGGCGTGCAGAGCCACATCACGATCAGCTCGA
>DATFDU010000501.1:0-27791 GCA_035251915.1 Dongiaceae bacterium
TTTATGACCGCTATAGCGGTCAAAATTCGACTCTTGATAAATCCCAAGTACTTCACCACCAGGCACCTCGGTCAGCTGGTTCGACGGCAACTGGGACCTGCTGCCGGAGCACTGTGCAAAACTGAGCATACCTGCGCAGGAAACAAGATCAGAAGTTCGAATCGAGGCCGAATAGCCGCTCGTCCTGAATGACGATGGCGTCGCGACCATGCGGTCGGCAAACACGCAATTTTCAGGGATGGATACTCGCGTATGGCGTATGGGGACGCCCGATTGATGAGCGGGCGAGCGCACTATTTGATCTCTCCAAGAGCGCGATCCTCGGTAACGCCAGACGTCAACCGACCGACTGAAGTACAACGACGCGCATCCGAGGATGCGGTCGTGCGGAGAGTAGCATGGGTATTTTCAAGGGGACTTCCAAAGACGACGAACTGCAAGGCTCGTCTTTCGCCGACCTCATGCTTGGCCGGGGCGGCGACGATCTGCTGCGTGGCCAGGATGGCAACGATCTGTTGCGCGGACAGCGTGGCAACGACGTCCTGCAGGGCGGGGTAGGCGCCAATATCCTGGATGGCGGAAGCGGCAACGATGCCCTGGTCGGTGAGGACGGGAGAGATACGCTGGTCGGCGGCCGGGGCGATGATCTCTTGATTGCCGGCTTTGGCCCCGACTGGATGATCGGCGGCCGGGGCAACGATATCTACAGCGTGGATGACGAGGGCGATCGAGTCCTCGAGGACGAGTGCAGCGGCACGGACGAGGTCAGTGCCTGGTTGCGCAGCTATCGGCTGGGAGAGACGATCGAAAATCTCTCCTTTGCCGGTTCGGGTGATTTTCATGGTACCGGCAACGCTCACTCCAACATAATCTCAGGGGGCGAAGGCAACGACGTCCTGGATGGAGCCAGAGGCGACGACGTTGTTCAAGGCTTCGACGGGAATGACACGCTGCTCGCGGGATCGGGCGACGACAAGCTCGGTGGGGGCTATGGCAACGATGTGCTGACCGGCGCTGCTGGCGATGATCTGGTCGACGGCGGTATCGGGAAGGACACGGTACGGTTCTCCGGAAACAAGGACGACTATCTCATCAGCGTTCTGGCTGGAAAGGTCGTGGTCGCGGATATCAACCCCGTGGACGGGGACGACGGCACGGACGTCCTGACCAGGGTTGAGATGCTGCAGTTCAAGGACGGCAGCATCCTGTCGCCGGGACCGCTCAGCTTCGTCGACCTCGCTGCCTTGAGCGGAGCGGATGGCTTTAAAGTTCCAGGCCTCGCGCCAGGTGACGCGAGCGGCAACCTGGTTTCTTCCGCCGGCGACGTGAACGGCGACGGATTTGACGACCTGTTGACCATATCGCCAGGAGCCGACGATCCGTATGGCTATGACCGGGGCGAGGCCTATGTCGTGTTCGGCAAGGCCGCCGGCACAGCCGCACCCACGTTCGATCTGAACGACCTGAATGGCGTCAATGGTTTCCGCGTCACTGACCGCGGGTTTATCTCTGCGGCAGGCGATGTGAATGCAGATGGCTTCGGTGACTTCCTGGTCGGCGGCAACCTGATCTTCGGCAAGGCGGACTGGTCGGGCGCGCCGTCGGTCGACCCTGCAAGCCTGGATGGCAGCAACGGCATCAGGTTCTATGCCCAGGGTCCGGTGTCCTCGGCAGGTGATGTCAACGGCGACGGCTTTGATGATTTCATCGTCGGCGCGCCGTTCGCCGGCTACTACGGCGGCGGCGAAAGCTATGTTGTTTTTGGAAAAGACGACTGGTCGGACAATCCCACGCCCGATATCACGTCGCCGGATGGCACGAACGGGTTCAAGCTCGTGGGAACCGAAGGCTACAGCGGCTTTTCCGTGTCGTCCGCCGGTGACGTGAACGGCGATGGCTTCGATGATCTGATCGTCCTGGCGCCGTTTGCCTATAACGAGCGCTACGAACTGGGCCAGAGCTACGTGGTCTTCGGCAAAAGCAACTGGACGGAAACGCCCGCCCTGGATCTTGGATCGCTGGATGGGATCAACGGATTTCGCTTGAGTCCCATTGATGTTCGCTATTCCGCCGGCCATCTGGTCTCCAATGCCGGTGATTTCAACGGCGACGGATTCGACGACCTCATCATCGGCGCTCCGTATGGCGCCGGTGATAGCGGCGAGAGCTACGTGGTGTTCGGCAAGCAGAGCTGGGCGGGCACGCCGTCACTGGATCTTGCGGCGCTGGACGGCGAAAATGGCGTCGCGCTGGTGGGCATCAAGTCCGACGACTTCAGCGGCTGGTCCGTTGCCTCGGCTGGCGATGTGAACGGCGATGGTTTCGACGATGTCATCGTCGGCGCGCCGCAGCTGGGCAGCGACCTGGGGTATGGCGTGTCCAGAGGCGAAACCTATCTGGTCTATGGCAAGGCGGACTGGTCGGAGACGCCGGCGCTCGATCTTGCGGCGCTGGATGGCAGCAATGGCTTCACCCTCCTTGGCAAGGATATCGGCGACGGCACCGGTTTTTCCGTCTCATCGGCGGGAGACCTGAATGGCGATGGCTTCGCGGACCTGGTCATCGGTGCGCCCGGCGCCGACAAGGAAGGTGGGTTCGACGAAGGCGTGAGCTACGTCGTGTTCGGCGGCAACTTCGCCGGAACGGCGACGCACGTTGGCACCGCGCAGGACGATACGCTGCTTGGGACAATGGCGGCGGAAACGTTCGTCGGTGGCACAGGCGACGACATGCTGATCGGCAAGGGCGGGGCGGATTCGTTCCAGGGTGGAGCTGGAGACGATCGAGTGCGTGTCTCGACGGTCGACTTCTCCACAGTCGATGGCGGCAGCGGTTTGGATGCCTTGGAAGTCGACGGACCGGACCTGGCTCTCGACCTGACAGCACTCGATAACAGGGTTCGGTCTATCGAGCGTATTGATCTTGAAGGGCATGGAAACAACACGCTCACGCTGAGCGTGCTCGATGTGCTCAATCTATCAGACGATTCCAACGAGCTCCTGGTGCAGGGCGATGCGGGCGACATGGTAATCCAGGGCTCGGGCTGGACTTTGGCTACATCCGGCGGCACTACCGGCAACGGCACAAGCACGATCGATGGGCAAGTCTATCAGATCCACACCGCCGGCAACGCGGCACTGCTTGTGGATAACGATATGGCAGTCGACGTTTGATCAGGATCAGGATCTGGCCGGTGGCGCTGTCTCCCGTCAGAACAGATGTTGCCCGCCGGTGAGGAAGATCTCGGTGCCGGTGACGTAGCCGAAGTCGGTGCCGCACAGCTGGAACACCACACCCGCCACTTCGTCGGTGCTGCCCATGCGGCCCATCGGGATGCGTGGGATCAGCGCCTCGTATTCCGGGCCGATCATCGCGGTCTCGATCTCGCCCGGCGCGACCGCGTTCACGCGCACGCCGAGGGCGGCGAACTCCACTGCCATCTCGCGCGTCAAGGCCGACAGCGCCGCCTTCGAGGTCGAGTAGGCCGAGCCGGCGAACGGGTGAATGGCGTGGCCGGCGATCGAGGTGATGTTGACGATGACGCCCTTGCCCTGGTGCAGCGGCTTGGCAAAACCGCGCGCCAGCATCAGCGGCGTGAAGAAGTTGAGCTCGAACACCTCGCGCCAGGCATCGATGCCGCCGTTGAGGATGCCGAGCCGCTCCTTGAAACTGGTCTTCGGACTGATCGCCGCATTGTTGACCAGCGCGTGCACCGGCTGTCCGGCCAGGATCTGCGTCGCCTCCTCGATGAAGCGGCCGGTCTCCTCCGGCTGCCCCAGGTCGACGGTGATGTGGTTGGTCCAGTTGGGATCGTACTGGCAGGAATCCGGAATGACGTCGCGGCTGCAGGTCAGCACGCGCCAGCCTTCCTTGCCGAAGCGCTTGACGGTGGCGTGGCCGATGCCGCGGCTGGCGCCGGTCAAGATGACGATCTTCCTGGTTTCGCTGCTCATGTCGTGGTGTCCTAGTGATATTGGTAGCTGGCATGCGGCTCGGATGCGCCGGCCGGGTCCTCGTGGATGATCACTTCCGCGCCCGGGAAAGCCGCGCAAACCTCGCCCTCGACCATCTCGGAAATGCGATGCGCCTGCAACAGGGTCAGCGATCCATCCAGTTCCATATGGAATTGGATGAATCGGTCGCGGCCGGAAGCGCGGGTGCGCAGATCATGCAGGTTCACGACCTCCGGGTGCGCCCGCACGATCTCCTTGATGCGCGTGCGCTCGGCTTCGTCCATCTCGCGGTCCATCAGCATGTCCAGCGCATCCTTGCCCACGCGCAGCGCCGCGCCCGCGATAAAAATCGCGATGCACAGGCCGATGACCGGATCGATCCACCACCAGCCGAGCTTGGTGCTCAGCACCAGGGCCGCGATCACGCTGACATTGACCAGGAAGTCGGTCGCATAGTGCGCCTGGTCGGACCGGACGGCGATCGAGCCGGTGCGCCGGACGACATGCCGCTGCAGCAGCACCAGCAGGCCGGTGACGATGAGCGAGATCACCATCACCGCGACGCCGGTCTCTACCTCCGTCACCGCCGCACCGGAGCGGAAGCGATTGACGACCTCCACCGCCAGCACGACCGACGAGCCGAGGATGAAGGCGACCTGCACCAGGCCTGCCAGCGGCTCCGCTTTGCCATGGCCGAAGCGATGCTCAGCGTCCGCCGGCACCAGGGCCTGGCGGATGGCGATCAGGTTGACGATCGAGGCCGCGGCGTCGAGCGCGGAATCGAACAGGCTCGACAGCACGCTGACCGAGCCGGTCTGCAGAAAGGCGCCGAACTTCAGCACGATCAGGAACAGCGCCGCGCCGACCGATGCAAAGCTGGCGAGCCGCATCAGCCGGCCTTGCTCCGATGGCGCCGCGATGGTCACGGATAGAGCTTCTCCGTCGTCCAGCCGTCGGTGGCGCGGCGATAGACCAGACGGTCGTGCAGCCGGAACGGCTTGTTCTCCCAGAACTCGATGTAGTGCGGAATCAGGCGGAAGCCCGACCAGTACGGCGGACGCGGCACCGCGCCGATCGCGTATCTGGCGGCGAAGGTGGCGACCCGCTTCTCCAGCTCGAACTTGCTTTCGAGCGGGCGCGACTGCTGCGAGGCCCAGGCGCCGATCTGGCTCGACTTGTGGCGGGTCGCGAAATAGGCATCGGCCTCGGCAGCGCTGACGCTTTCCACCGCGCCCTCGGCGCGCACCTGGCGGCCGAGCGATTTCCAGTGCAGCACGAGCGCCGCCTTGTGCGTTTCCAGCAGCTGCCGACCCTTCCTGCTTTCGTAGTTGGTATAGAACACGAAGCCGCGCGGGTCGGCGTCCTTCAGCAGCACCATGCGCACGGATGGCTGGCCATCGGCGCCCACCGTCGCGAGCGCCATGGCGTTCGGGTCGTTCGGCTCCTTGGTTTCCGCCTCGGCATACCATTCCTGGAACAATTGGAACGGTTCGGAGTTCGGATGATGAGACATATCAAGGGCTTCCGGGGCTTTCGTCACAATGCCGAGAGCGCTCTCTATAGCATTGATTCAAGGGCCGGGCGGCCTCATTTTCCCGCATGACGGCCGCGCGTTGCACGCGGCCTTAACGGGAAGAAGCACAGGGAACGCATGATGTTACGGAAACTTCTGCCGGCCTTCCTGGCCTTGTCTCTGGTCACCGGCTGCGCCGGTTCGGGCATCACCAAAGAGCAGGGCGGAACGGCTCTTGGCGCCCTCGGCGGTGCGGCTGCCGGCGCAGCACTCGGCGATGGCAACTGGTGGGCGATCGGCGCCGGTGCGCTGGTCGGCGGCCTGGTCGGCAACCGGGTCGGCAACTACCTTGACGAGCGCGACCAGCAGCAGGCCTACAGCACCGCCAACTACGCCCTCGACAACAATGCCGACGGCCAGACCGCGCGCTGGTCCAACCCGCAGAACAACACCGGCGGCTACACCACGCCGACCGAGACCTATCAGACCGCCAACGGCACCTGTCGCACCTACCAGACCGGTGTTTCCGCCAACGGCCAAACCCAGAGCGGCACCGGCACCGCCTGCCGCCAGCCGGACGGGACCTGGAAGCTGGTAAACTGAGCGTCGTTCCCTCTGCGGGTTAGGGGAAAGAAGCCCTGCTCTTGTCCCCGCCCTTCCGCACACCTACCTTGGATGCCGGAAGGGTGAAGCGGCATGACCGATCCGTACAAAGTCCTGGGCGTGAACCGGAACGCGAGCGATGAGGAGCTCAAGCGCGCCTACCGCAAGCTCGCCAAGAAGCTGCATCCCGACCTCAATCCCGGCAACAAGAAGGTCGAAGCGCAGTTCAAGGAGACGACGGCCGCCTACGATTTCCTGAGCGATCCCGACAAGCGCCGCAAATACGATCGCGGCGAGATCGATGAGAACAACCAGCCGCGCGGCTTCCGCTATTCCAGCACGCGGCCGGGCGGCGGCGCGCAACAGCAGCAGCGCCGCACCCGCGGCTACGGCTTCGGCTACGAGGACGACGCGGATTTCTCCGAGGATCTGTTCGGCGATTTCTTCGGCTTCGGCAAGGGCGCCGAATCGATCAAGCTGAAAGGCGCCGACGTCAGCTACCAGGTGCGCGTGCCATTCCTGGAAGCGGTGCTCGGCACCAAGCAGCGCCTGCAGCTGGCCGACGGCAAGACGCTGGAGGTGCAGCTGCCGCCCGGCACCGACACCGGCCAGACGTTGCGGCTGAAAGGCCAGGGCCTGCCCGGCCGCGGTGGCGCGCCGGCGGGCGATGCCTTCATCGAAGTGACGGTGGAGCCGCACCCGGTCTTCACCCGCGACGGCAACGACATCCTGGTCGAGCTGCCGATCACGCTCTACGAAGCGGTGCTCGGCGCCACGCTCAACGTGCCAACCATCGACGGCAAGGTCTCGCTGAAGGTGCCGGCCGGCTCCAACAGCGGCACGCAGCTGCGCCTGCGCGGCAAGGGCGTGCAGGCCGGCAAGAGCGGCACGCGCGGCGACCAGTACGTGCGCCTGGTGGTGGTGCTGCCGAAAGAGGTCGATCCGGCCTTGAAGTCCGAGATCGAGAAGTCGGCGCGCAGCCATCCCTACAAGGTGCGCGGCAAGCTCGGGACCGACTAAGTCCCGGCATCCGCGGCCCATTCCCACACACGCCCGGTTCATTGACCCACCCAGCTATTGGTGTAGGATGCCTGTGATTCCCGCAAAGATATCAAGATGTTGTGGCAGGACATTCAATGAACTCCAAGAGCGGCCTGATGGCCGGCAAGCGCGGCCTGATCATGGGGGTCGCCAACGAGAGATCGATCGCCTGGGGCATCGCCAAGGCCGTGCATGACGCCGGGGCGGAGGTAGCCTTCACCTATCAGGGCGAGGCGTTGCAGAAGCGGGTGAAGCCGCTGGCGGAGCAGCTCGGCTCTTCGCTCGTGGTGCCGTGCGAGGTGACCGACGATGCCAGCCTCGACGCCACCTTTGACGCCGTGAAGAAGGCGTGGAGCACACTCGATTTCGTGGTGCACGCCATCGCCTTCTCCGACAAGGAGGAGCTGAAGGGCAAATACGTCACCACCAGCCGCACCAACTTCCAGCAGACCATGGACATCTCCTGCTACTCCTTCACGGCGGTGGCGGAGCGGGCGCGGCACCTGATGCCGAACGGCGGCAGCCTGCTGACCCTTTCCTATTTCGGCGCCGAGCGCGTGATGCCGCACTACAACGTGATGGGCGTCGCCAAGGCCGCACTGGAATGCTCGGTGCGCTACCTCGCCGCCGACCTCGGCCCCGAGCAGATCCGCGTCAACGCGATCTCCGCCGGGCCGATCAAGACCCTCGCCGCCTCCGGCATCGGCGACTTCCGCCACATCCTGCGCTGGAACGAACTGAATTCCCCGCTGGCGCGCAACGTCACCATCGACGAGGTGGGCGGCGCCGGGCTCTATCTGCTGAGCGACCTGTCGCGCGGCGTGACCGGTGAGCTGCATCATGTCGACAGCGGCTACAACGTGGTCGGCATGATGCGGACAGATGCCGCCGGCGAGCTGGCCAAGATGCTGACCGATTTCGCCGAGCGCAAAGGCTAGCGATGTCGCACAACACCTTCGGCCACTTGTTCCGGTTCACCACCTGGGGCGAGAGCCACGGGCCGGCGATCGGCTGCGTGGTCGACGGCACGCCGCCGGGCATCGCGCTTTCGGAAGCGGACATCCAGCCCTGGCTCGACAAGCGCAGGCCCGGGCAGTCGCGCTTCGTCACCCAGCGGCGCGAGGACGACGAGGTGCAGATCCTCAGCGGCGTGTTCGAGGGCAAGACCACCGGCACGCCGATCTCGCTGCTGATCAAGAACGAGGATCAGCGCAGCAAGGACTACAGCAAGATCAAGGACCAGTTCCGCCCCGGCCATGCCGACTTCACCTACTGGGCCAAGTATCACGGCCACCGCGACTATCGCGGCGGCGGGCGCTCCTCGGCGCGCGAGACCGCGTCGCGCGTCGCCGCCGGCGCCATCGCCCGCAAGGTGCTGGCGCATCTGCTGGAGCACGCAGTGGAGATCCGCGGCGCCCTGATCCAGGTCGGCAGCATCAGCGCCTCGCGCGCGCGCTGGGACTGGGCCGAGACCGAGCGCAACAGCTTCTGGAGCCCGGACGCGGAAGTCGTGCCGCAATGGGAAGCGCTGCTCGACCGCACGCGCAAGGCGGGGTCATCGGTCGGCGCGGTGGTCGAGGTGGCGGCCTCCGGCGTGCCGGTCGGGCTCGGCGCGCCGCTCTACGGCAAGCTCGATGCCGACCTCGCCTCGGCCATGATGGGCATCAACGCGGTCAAGGGCGTCGAAATCGGCGCCGGCTTCGCCGCCGCGGCCCTCAGCGGCGAGGAGAATGCCGACGAGATGCGGATCGAGGACGGCAAGCTCAAGTTCCTGTCCAACATGGCCGGCGGCATCCTTGGCGGCATCTCGACCGGGCAGGACGTATTGGTGCGCTTCGCGGTCAAGCCGACCTCCTCCATCAACCAGCCGCGCAAGAGCATCAACACCGCCGGCGAGGAAATCGACGTCGTCACCACCGGCCGCCACGATCCCTGCGTCGGCATCCGCGCCGTGCCGGTGGGCGAGGCGATGATGGCGGTGGTGCTGGCCGACCACCTGCTGCGCCACCGCGCGCAGTGCGGGTTGGATTAGTTCAACACATGGTCTGGCTTTCTCGTTCGTCATGGTCGTGCTTGGCGCGACCACCCACGAGTTTGTCTGCCACCACTGAGTATCACGCATAGAAACTCGTGGATGGTCGGACCAAGTCCGACCATGACGGGTGTGGAGCGAGACTTGTACGCGACGACATGTGCGCGCCGTCACACTGCCAACCCGAACGTTACCCCGTCGCCCGCCGACCAACGGACAAGACAGCCAAGGAGGTCGTCATGTCCACGTTCAAGGCGCGTATGTTGACGGGTGCGTTCGTGCTGGCGATGAGCGGCGGCACGGCATTCGCCGGGGCGGACCTGGTGCCGGATGCAAGCAACCTCGGCGCCATGGGCCAGGCCAGCGTCACCAACATGGGCGACGAGGCGACCGAGCCCTCGGTGCTCACCATCGTCTGCCAGAAGACCAGCGGCGGCATGGGCGGCTGCGCCGAAGATCCCGGCATGGCCGCCTACGAAGATGCCAGCTATCCCAACGCCGCCGTCATCCAGGTGCCGGCGTTGCAGCCCGGCGAGACCTTCGACCACGTCCTCGAATTCTGGAACGGCCTGATGTGGGGCAACGGCACCTATGAGCTGACGCTGACCGCCGACGCGGGTGACGCCATCGTCGAGGACGACGAAGAGAACAACCAGACCATGGCGGAGAAGCAGCAGATCGCCGGGGTCAACAAGACTCCGGTGCCGAAGGGCCCGGGCACCATCGTCATCAAGCCCAAGAGCGATGGCAGCGGCGGCTTCCCCTTCGAGCTGCAGTTCACGTTCGGGCAATGAGTAGTCATCCCCTCCCCGTTTCGGGGAGGGGATTTGCTCACCGCCGTCGAAACTCCGCCACCAGCTCCACATGCGCTGACCAGATGAACTGGTCGACGATGGTGACGGCGGCGAGGTCGTAGCCGCCGTCCACCAGCGTGCGGGCGTCGCGGGCGAAGGTGGCGGGGTTGCACGACACCGCGACGATGCGCTTCACGCGCGCCTTGGCCAGCATCTCCGACTGCGCCTTGGCGCCGGCGCGCGGCGGATCGAACACCACGGCATCGAAGTTCTTCAGCTCCTGGAAGGTAAGCGGCGCGCGTTCGAGGTCGCGCGCCTCGGTGGTGATGCGGTGGCCGAGCTGCGCGCGGTTGGCCGCCTGCTCCAGCGCGGCGAGCGACGGCTTGCTGCCTTCGACCGCGTGCACCTTGCCGATTTTCGCGAGATCGAAGGTGAAGCTGCCGACGCCGGCATAGAGCTCCGCGATCCGCTTGGCCTTGCCGTTCATGGCGAGCACCGCCGCCTTCAAGGTCGCCTCGCCCTCCGCGCTCGGTTGCAGGAACGACGGCATCGGCAAATCGACCAGCACCGCACCGAACCGCACCTGCGGCGGGCGCAGCCGCACGATCGGCTCCGGCGTGTCACGCTTCGATTGCCAGCCGATGCGCGCGACGTTGTGCTCAGCCGCGAACGCTGCCAGCGCGGTGCGCTGTCCAGCGTTGGGCGTGGCGTCGCAGGTGATGAGCAGATCGAAGCCGGTCAGTGTCTCGGTGGCCAGGATGTCGGCGGCATCGCCGTCGCGCAGAACCTGGCGCAGCACCGCGCGCAGCGGCGCCATCAGGTCGCCGAGCGCGGGCACCAGGATCGGGCAGATGTGCTGGTCAACGATCACGTCGCTGCCGCGCGCATGGAAGCCGAGCTGGACACTGTCACCCTGCCGCAACGCCGAGAACTCGGCGCGCCGCCGCGTCGCGCCCGGCACGAACACCGAATCGAAGCGCTCCGGCAGCGCGAGGCCGCGATGGCTGAGCGCCTGGCGCACCACGTCGATCTTCCAACCGCGATAGGCCGGCTCCGCCCAGACCTGCAGGGCGCAGCCGCCGCACAACACGGTCTCCAGCACGCGGCGATCGGGCGAGGGATCGAGGATCTCGACGTCGGTCGCGCTGAGGTCGCCGCCAGCCGCTGGCTTCAGCCGCGCGCGCACCCGCTCGCCCGGCAGCGCGAAGGACACGAACACGCGCTTGCCCTGCCATTCGGCTATGGCATCGCCCTGCCCGCCCATGGCGGTCGTCAGCAATTCGACCTTTTCGGAACTTCGGCTCATGTTCTCCGATCAACAAGACAGCGACAATAAAGCTGGCTTATGATGTCGCCCCATTCCGGGGCAACAAAAAAGACGGATTGGTGCAATGGGATTTCTCCGTTTCGTCGTGCGGTTCATTTTCTGGCTGCTGGCGCTGGTCGGGATCGCGGTGGTCGCCATGATCGTCGCCGGTTTCTTTTTCTTCGATCAGCTGGGCCGGCCGAGCGTCAAGGTCCCGGACCAGGCTGTCCTCACCATCGACCTCAGCGAGGGGCTGGCGAAGGATCACGTCCGGCTGCCGTTCGCGCCGATCGGCAAGCCCACGGTCGAGGATATCGTGCTGGGCCTGGAGGCTGCCGCGAGTGACGGTCGCGTCAAGGGCGTGATGCTGAAGGTCGGGCGCGGCCCGCTCAACATCGCCGAGGCGCAGGAGATCCGCGACGCAGTCGCGCGCTTCCAGGCCAGCAGCAAGCCGATCCACGCCTTCGCCGAATCCTTCGGCGAGGCGGGCGACGGCACCATCCACTACTATCTCGCCACCAGCGCGGACCGCATCTTCCTTCAGCCGTCGGGCGAGGTCGCGACCCTGGGCTTCATGGTGGAGCAGCCGTTCCTGCGCGCGGCGCTCGACTGGCTGGGCGTCGAGCCGCGCGTCAGCAAGCGCAAGGAATACAAGGGGGCGCCCTATCTCTTCACCGAGACATCGATGCCGGCGCCGCTGCGCCAGAACCTGCAGCAGCTGACCGATTCCTGGCTGGTGCAGGTGGTCGACGGCATCGCCGCCAACCGCAAGAAGGACGCAGCCGTGGTGCGCCGGTGGGTCGACAACGCGCCGTGGAGCGCCGCGGCGGCCAAGCAGGAAGGCATGGTGGACGAGCTCGCCTATTGGGACCAGGCGGCCGCCACAACCTATGGCGTGCTGGGCGAGGATGCCTCAGTCGACGTCGCCGACTACGCCGCGCAGATCCCGGACCTCTCCGCGACCGCGCCCAGAATTGGCCTCATCCGCGGCAACGGCCCGGTGATCCTTGGCGACAGCGAAACCGATCCGTTCGGCTCAGCCGGCAACCTCGGCTCCGACACCATCGTCAAGGCGTTCTCGGACGCGATCGACGACCGGGTGCGCGCCATCATCTTCCGCATCGATTCGCCGGGCGGCTCCTATGTCGCCGCCGACGCGATCTGGCGCGAGGTCATGCGGGCGCGCGAGATGGGCATCCCGGTGATCGCGAGCTTCGGCTGGCAGGCGGCGTCCGGCGGCTATTTCGTGGCCGCGCCCGCCACCCGGATCGTGGCGCAGCCAGGAACCATCACCGGCTCGATCGGCGTGTTCGCCGGAAAGCCGGTGCTGACCGAGCTGTGGGCCAACCTCAACATCCATTTCGAAGGCGTGCAGGCCGGCGCCGCCGCCACCACCAACAGCGTCAACCACGACTATTCGCCGGAGCAATGGGCGCAGCTGGAGAAGCGGCTGGACGAGATCTACGCCGACTTCACCGGCAAGGTCGCGCAGGGCCGCAAGCTTGCGCCGGAGAAGGTCGAGGAATCGGCCAAGGGCCAGATCTGGTCCGGCGCCGACGCCAAGGCGCGCGGCCTGGTGGACGAACTCGGCGGGCTGGCGATGGCGATCCGCCTCGCCAAGCAGGAGACCAAGCTGGCGCAGGAGACCGCCATCACGCTGGTCACCTATCCGTCCGAGGAGGAGCGCTGGGAGAGTTTCATCGGCGAGTTCATGGGCGGCAGCGCCGTGGCGCCGGCTCTGAGCGCCAGCGCTGCGCTGCTGCCCGGCGCGCAGGAGCTGGCGCGCGCGCTGCAGCCGCTGATCGCGCAGCCGGATGCCGTGCTGCTGTGGGCACCGCCGCTCAGGGTGAATGGACGGCTCGACTAGAGAGCGAGAGGGAAAAAGCCATGCTCTACGCAATCCTGGCGTACCACGAGGAGGGCGTCGTCGAATCGTGGACCAGGGAAGAGGATGCGGCCCTGATGGCCGAATTGCTCCAGGTCAATGATCGCCTCGTCCGCGAGAGGTGCTTGGGCCCGGCGGCACGGCTCGATGCGACACGGCGCGCCGTGACCTTGCGGGGAAACGGCGCCGGAATGGTCATGGATGGCCCCTTTGCCGAGACCAAGGAGCAGTTGCTCGGCTTCTATGTCGTGGACTGTCCGACGCTGGAGGCCGCCATTACGGCAGCGCGAGAACTGCGTCGCGCCAATCCGACCGCAGCATACGAAATCCGGCCGATTTCGCTCTATCGCCCCGGCACATCGCTGGAGGGGCGAGCGGAGCGCTGAGAAGCCTTTGCTCGGACGCAGGCGCTGTTCAGGTCAACTCTTGGCACACAAGCAAACAAAGTCGAGCGAGGGTCGACGCGGCGCCTCAGGGTGCCACCATCTCCTTCAAAGCCCATGCGGGGATATCGCCGGAGTTGGTTGGCGTGCCCTGCCACGGGTTATCCTGCGCTCCGAGGGTGCGGCCCGCGTCGAAAGCCGCCCGCATCTGCACCGGGTCGAATGCCAGGGGATCATTGCCGACATTCACAGCGTCCGGAATCCCGACCAAATTGAAGGAGTAACCCAGCAACCTCGCTCCGAAATAGGACCTGGTCAGAGCTGTTTGCATGGATTGGTCCATCATCACGCTGATCGTTGTCGCGGCCACTGGGCCAAGAGCTCTGATCAAGGCCTGAGGCGGCTGCGTTACCTTGCCGTTGTCGATCAGGTACAGATTGCCAGCGCCGTATAGCGGCGGATTGGGTTTCTGCTGTCCCCCCATCCCCGGAATCACCAGGTTCGAACGGGCGGCTCCATCGACAAACAGATGGCCGTCAATTTCCACCGGCGGAAAGACGATTGGGAACGAGGCGGAGGCCAGCAATACATCGCGATAGAGTTCCAGATCTCCCGCCTTCGCGATCATCGTCATGTTCCAGACCCAGGTCTGGGCATAGTCGATGTTGGTTGTACCCACAGCCAACACACGATTCTCGTCGTTCGCCGCCGCCACGCGCTTCAAGGTCTCTGCTGTCACGTATTTGGCGATCATGGCACGCAAGGGTGCCGTGTCCTTCAGCGAGTCAGCGGATAGAAGGCTGAAGATCCCTCTGTCCGTGTAGATATCGGCGCTGGTGATCTGCGTGTACATCTCTTCCAAGATCGCATCGTCGGCAGGGGTGCCGAGAAAGGCGTGGGTGGCCAGCAACGCACCGGTGCTGACGCCGCCGACGGCATCGAACTGCGGCCGCCGTCCGCTCTCGCGCCAGCCGATGAGGAAGCCGGCACCAAAGGCGCCGTTCTGGCCCCCGCCCGAGAGGGAAAGCAGGTTCAACGCATGGCCGCGCTTGCGCTCAAGGTACCGTATGAAATTATCGCCAGGAACGGCCGTTACCGCGGCAAACATGCTCGAAGGTTGGGTCGGATTGAGCGGTTCGTACCCATTCGGAAGAGTGGCGTACAACGGCGCATGCAAAGAGAGCGTCCGCTCAGAGGGCGATGCACAGCCCGCCAGAAAGAGCAAGGCGAGAAACGCCTGAGATATCCCGACCCTCTTGAGCCCCATGCGTCCCCCAGGTTTGCAAGAAATGCAAATCGCAGGAAATCAAACAATCGATCTGTCTGAGTTTTCTGCCAACCCACACATGGTGCTTATTCTTGTCGCAATTCGTCGCCTTCCGCAACTCCACCTTTGTTAAGGGCTCGTCCCATTCAAAGGATGCCTGCTCATGGCACCCCGCGGCTTGCCAGCACGTCAATGCGAGCCTCAAGATGCTTCCCTTGTCATGGCTATTTCCTTTGTGCCGCGATCAGGAACTCCTTGTTGCCTTCCGGCCCCAGCACTGGGCTCTCAACGATCCCCCGCACCGACCAGCCCGGCTGGCGCTCGAACCAGGCGCGAATGCGCTCGCACACCTCCTGGTGCAGCGCCGGGTCGCGCACCACCCCGCCCTTGCCGACGCGGTCGGGGCCGACTTCGAACTGTGGCTTGATGAGGGCGACGGCGATCGCGCTCGACCTGGTCAGCGACAGTGCCGCCGGCAGCACGGTCTCAAGGCCGATGAAGCTGGCATCGCACACCACCCAGTCGACCGGCTCCGGTATTTCCTTCGATGTGAGGTGACGCGCGTTGCTGCGCTCCAGCACCACGACCCGCGGATCGTTGCGCAGCTTCCAGGCGAGCTGGCCGTGCCCGACATCGACGGCATAGACCTTCGCGGCGCCGTTGCTCAGCAGCACGTCGGTGAAGCCGCCGGTCGACGCGCCGACATCGATCGCGACCGCGCCCGTCGGATCGAGCGCGAAATGCGCCAGCGCGTGCGCGAGCTTGAGTCCGCCGCGCGAGACCCAGGGATGGTCCTGGCCCTTGACTTCGAGCGGTGCATCCTCGGCTATCAGATCGCCGGCCTTGGCGATGCGGCGGTCGGCGCTGAATACCTTGCCGGTCATGATCAGCGCCTGGGCCTTGGCGCGGGTTTCGACCAGGCCGCGCTCGACCAGCAGCTTGTCGGCGCGCTGCTTCGCCATCAGGCGATCAGCCGTCCCGACAGGCGCCGCCAGCGCAGGAACAGCAGCGTCGCCGAGACCGCGAGCCCGACCGCGAGGCCCCACCACAGCCCCATCGCTCCGAAGCCCATCCAGAAGCCCATGGTGACGCCGCTGCCAAGGCCGAACGCCCAATAGCCGAGGCCGCAGATCACCATCGGCACGGTCGTGTCCTTGAGGCCGCGCAGGGCGCCCTGGGTCGTCACCTGCGTGCCGTCGACGATCTGGAAGATCGCGGCGATCACGAACAGCGAGGCCGCCAGCTGCGTCGCCGACGCGTTCACCGGGTCCGACAGGTCGAGATAGATCGCGGTCAGCAAATTGGGCACGATCAGCATGGTGGTGGCCGCGATCATCATCCAGCCCATGCCGAGCCAGACCGCGACATAGCCGGCGCGCCGCGCCGCTTCCGGCTGGCCGGCGCCGACGGCATAGCCCACGCGCACCGTTGCGGCTTGTGACAAGGCATAGGGGATCATGAACGTCACCGCGCAGACGTTGAGAACGACGTTGTGCGCCGCCAGCGCTTCGGTCGAGAGGACGCCCATCAGGACGGTGATGGTGAAAAACAGCCCGGTCTCGAACAGATAGGCCATCGCGATCGGGATGCCGACCTTGAAGAGTTCCTTCATCATCTTCACGTCGATATGCAGCAGCCGCGCGAAGATGCGATAGCGCCGCAGCTCTGGAACGTACTGCACATAGGCGACGATCATGACGAGATGCAGCAGCGCCACGATCACGCCGGTCAGGCCGACAGCGGCTGCGCCGAGGTTCGGTGCGCCCCAGTTGCCGTACATGAAGGCGTAGTTCGACAGGAACGAAACCGGCAAGCCGGCGATGGCGCAGACGCTGACGATGTTCGGCCGCTGCATCACCGTCACGAAATTCCGCACCACCGTGAACCAGTAGACCAGTGGAATCCACGGCAGCCCGATGATGATGATCTCCTGGACCAGCGCGACGACCTCGGCATCCTTGTTGACCAGGGGCAGTAGCGGAAGGGCGATCAGCGCGATGATCATGATCGGCACGCTGAGCAGCGTCGCCATGAGGAATCCTTGCCGCATCGATTCCGAGACCGTCTCGGCATCGCCCGCGCCGTGCGCCTGCGCGCCCACGGCGCCGGTCGCGGCGATCGCGCCCATGCCCCAGAACATCGGCGTGAAGAGGAGTTGCAGGCCGAGTCCAGCAGCGGCCAGCGCGACCGGGCCCAGCTTGCCCGACATCGAATAGTCGATGACCCCCATCCCCATCTCCGCCAGCAGCGCGGCGGCGATGGGCGTAGTCAGGATCAGGGTGTCGCGAACCTCGCGGCGCCAGTTCGGCGCCACGGCGAGCGTACCGGCGGGCAGGCCCGCGTGTGTGATATCGCTCGACATGGGTCAGGCATTCCGGGGTCAGCTCTTGCGGGTGATGACGAAGTCGGTCATCCAGCGCAGCGGATCGGCCTTGGCGCCGAAGATCTCGAGATGGCCGTTGGCCTGGTCGCCGAGCAGGCGCGCCTGCGCCCGCGCGCGCTCGAGGCCCAGGATCGAGACGAAGGTCGCCTTGCCGGCGGCGGCATCGGCGCCGACCGGCTTGCCGGTGGCGGCGGCATCGCCCTCGGCATCCAGCAGGTCGTCGACGATCTGGAAGGCGAGGCCAAGGTCGTGGGCGTAGGAGATCAGCGCCTGGCGCATGTGCGGAGCGGCGTGGCCGAGGATGCCGCCGGCCTCGCACGAGAAGGCGATGATCTCGCCGGTCTTCAGGCGCTGCAGCCGCGTGATCGCGCCGATGTCGAGCGTCTCGTTCTCCGCCAAGAGGTCGATCATCTGGCCGCCCACCATGCCGGCGGCGCCGGCCGCCTTGGCCAGCGCATGCACCAGGTCGGCGCGCACGTGGCCGTCGGGGTGGGTGGCGGGATCGGCCAGCACCTCGAACGCCATGGTCAGCAGGCCGTCGCCGGCCAGGATGGCGGTCGCCTCGTCGAACTCCTTGTGCACGGTCTTGCGCCCGCGGCGCAGGTCGCTGTCGTCCATCGCCGGCAGGTCGTCATGCACCAGGCTGTAGCAATGCAGCATCTCGACCGCCGCCGCGGCGCGCAGCGCGTAGTCGTGATGCACGTCGAACATCAGCGCGCTGTTGATGACGAGATAAGGCCGGATGCGCTTGCCGCCGCCCATGGTCGCGTAGCGCATGGCGTCGACCACGCGCCGCTCCGCGCCCGCGACCGGCGGCAGCAGCTGATCCAGCGTGCGGTTGACCGCGGCTGCGGCCTCGTTCAATGCCCGTTCGATCGACACCTGTGAGATCCCCTGAGGAAATACGAATAATAAACTAGTCGAGCTTGGCCGGCTCAACGCCGACCGAGCCGTCCTGGGAAAGCACGATCTTTTCGACCTTGAGCTGCGCTTCGCGCAGCTTGGCTTCGCAATGCCGCTTCAAGGCCGCGCCGCGCTCGTACGCCTTGATCGCCTCCTCGAGCTTGTTGTCGCCGCGCTCCAGGCGCTTCACCAGCTCCTGCAGCTCTGCCAGCGCCTCTTCAAAGCTCAAGGCGGCGATGTCGGCCGGAACGCCCGTTCCGGTCGCCTGATCCTGGGCCATTCCCATGCCTCTGAACAATTGCCCCCGCGCTTCGATGAAACGCGGGGCGCGTCCCTAACGATTCGGGCGGCATTCTATCGACGGCCACCCGCGCCAGCAAGGCCGGCGGGATCGCGCCAAGCCATTGATAAACTCAGATTTTTGCCGCGAGCAAAGCGGCCACGTGGGCCGCCGAACTCTCCGCCAGGGCTTCGAGGTCATAGCCGCCTTCGAGGGTGGAGACCAGCCGGCCGCTGCAATGGGTCCTGGCCATCTCGCACAGCCGCTCGGTCACCCAGCCGAAATCCTCGGCCTCCAGTTCCAGGCTTGCGAGCGGGTCGGCGCGGTGGGCGTCGAACCCGGCGGAGATCATGATCAGTTCCGGCCGGAAGCGGTCGATGGCCGGCAGCACGATCTCCTCATAGGCGTCGCGGAACTCGTCGCTGCCCGCGAACGGCGGCAGCGGCGCATTGCATATGTTGCCGACGCCCTTTTCGCCGCGCGCGCCGGTGCCGGGATAGAGCGGCATCTGGTGGGTGGAGGCGTAGAAGATCTGCGCATCGTGCTCGAACATGTGCTGGGTGCCGTTGCCGTGGTGCACGTCGAAATCGATGATCGCCACCCGCTTCAGGCCATGGGCTGCGCAGGCGTGGGCCGCGCCGATCGCCACGTTGTTGAACAGGCAGAAGCCCATCGCCATGTCGCTCTCGGCATGATGTCCGGGAGGCCGCACGCCGCAGAACGCGTTGGCCGCGCCGTTCTTCAGCACGAGGTCGACCGCGGCCACCATCGCGCCCGCCGCACGCAACGCCGCTTCGCCGGAACCGGCGGACATCAGCGTGTCGCCATCGAGCGCCACCCAGCCGCGCTGCGGCACGCGCGTCAGCAGGTCGCTGGCATACGTTTTGTCGTGCACGCGGATGATGTGGGAGAGTTCCGCCTGCGGCGCCTCGCGCCGCTCCAGCTTGCCGAATTCCGGTTCGTCCAGCGCCAGCAGGACGGCTTCCAGCCGTTGCGGACGTTCCGGATGACCCTGCCCGGTATCGTGCTCGAGGCAGGCCGGATGCGTGAAGAAGACGGTGGTCATGCAGCCTCTCCTTCTTCCGGCGCTTGGCTAGTGCCGGCGCTCCAAATCGAAAACGGTGTCTCCCTCCCCGACCAGGATCCTTTCATCAGTCAAGCGCACTACCTCCAACAAGGCAATACCCACGCAGGATAGCCGGACCGTCACGGCGGTAGGATAATCGCTGAGATCGCCGAACAGCGGGCCGGGCGCCGGCTCGGCACTGTAGCGTGGAAACGAACAGCTGGTGCCGCGGAGCGTCGAAACCGGTCCTTCCGTGAACCGCACGATGCGCCCAAGCTGCGCGCGCACGGCGTCTGCACGCCTCGGATCGGCAGGCGCCTTGTGGATCGCAGCGACGTTCCAGTCGCCCATCAGCCAGCCATAGCCCGACGGCGGCGCGGCAGTGCCGCCTTGCCCCGGCTGCAGCTCGGCGATGCGCGCACGATAGAGCGCGATCAGGCAGCCGGTTGCGTCGTCCTCCTCGATGGCGGGATCGCCCTCGACACCACAGGTGGCGGCACGGCGCTCCGCCCAGGCGCGCTGCTCCTCGCGCAGCAGCATCTGCGCTTCGCCCACGCGGGTCGCCAGCAAGGCATGGTAGCTGTCGGCGAGCTGGCGGTCGAGATCGGCGAGGCCGGTGTCGGCGCAGATCAGCACTTCTACCGGCAGGGCGGCGGCGCAATCGAAGCTGGGATCAGCGGCTGTGTCGTCCTGCGCGTGCGCGGTCGTCGCCAGCGCGAGCAGCGCGCCGCACGCCAGCCACGAGCGTTTCACAACGCTTGTCACGATCTTGCCCCCGCGCGGAACGCGGCCGCGAAGGTCGCGAGCCAGCCGCCGATCATCAGGGCGCCGCCGATCGGCGTGACCATCGCGAACCCGGCTTGCTCGGTCCAGGCGTAGAGGTAGAGCGAACCGCCGAACAGCAGCGCACCGAGGCCGAAGCCGATCCCCGCCAGCGCGATCAGGCGTGTGGCATGGCGCGCCGCCAGCGCCGCAAGGCCGAGCAGCGCGGCGGCATGCCACAGCTGATAGGACGCGCCGGTGCGGATCCACTCGATCGCCGCCGGCGGCAGCCGCCCCTCCAGGCCGTGCGCGGCCCAGGCCCCGAACGCGACGCCCAGGATGCCGTTGACGCCGGCCGCTGCCAGATATTTGTGCAACTCACCCCTCCCAACTTTCATGCTGGTCGCAGCATGTCGTGTCGTCTATCTATGGCAAAGCCCTCTCCGGGAAAAGACCATGGCTGAAAGCCCCATTCTGCTCCAGCGTGACGGCGCGATCGCGCGCCTCACCCTCAACCGGCCGGACCGGCTCAACGCCCTCACCCTCGCCATGCTTGGCGAGCTGAGCGCGGCGCTGAGCGACCTCGATGGCGACGAGACGATACGGGCCGTCATCCTGACCGGCAGCGGGCGCGGCTTCTGCGCCGGACAGGATCTGACCGATCATGACGCGGTGGACGACACGCGCGCGATCCGCGCCGTGGTCGAACGTCATTACAATCCTGTGATCCGGCAGATCCGCGCATTGCCGCAGCCGGTGATCGCCGCAGTCAACGGCGTCGCCGCGGGCGCGGGCTGCTCGCTGGCGTTGGCGTGCGACATCGCCGTCGCCACCGAGAGCGCGAAGTTCAGCAACGCCTTTGTCAATATCGGCCTCATCCCCGACGGCGGCGGCAGCTATTTCCTGCCACGGCTGGTGGGCCAGGCGCGCGCGCTCGGCCTGTCGCTGCTGGGCGAAGCGATCGAGGCCAAGGTCGCAGCCGAGTGGGGCCTGATCTGGAAAGCGCTGCCGGATGCCGAGTTCGCCGGCGCCGTCGATGCGCTGGCGCGGCGGCTGGCCGAGATGCCAACCGCGGCCATCGGCCTCATCAAGCACGCGATCAATGTCAGCGGTCATCATTCGCTGGAGCAGCAGCTGGCGGTCGAAGCCGAGCTGCAGGCGCAGGCGGCCGAGACCGAGGATTACCAGGAAGGCCGCGCGGCCTTTCTCGAGAAGCGCAAGCCGCGCTTCATTGGCCGGTAACAATGCAGGAAAGAACCAGAGCTTGACGCTGGCGCAACTGACCGAGCAACTGACCGAGGTTGCGCGCCACGCCGGCGCCGAGATTCTCAAGGTCTATGCCGCCGATTTCACCACCACGCGCAAGGCCGACCAGTCGCCGGTGACCGAGGCCGACCTGGCGGCGGAGGCGGTGATCCTGGCTGCCCTGCGCCGCCTGACCCCCGACATTCCGGTGATTGCCGAGGAGCAGGCGCAGGCCGAGGGCCTGCCCGCCGAGGCGGCGCGGCGTTTCTGGCTGGTCGATCCGCTCGACGGCACCAAGGAGTTCGTCGCGCGCAACGGCGACTTCACCGTCAACATCGCGCTGGTCGAAGGCGGCGTTCCGGTGCTCGGCGTCGTGCATCTGCCGGCGCTCGATGAGACCTATCGCGGCCATTCCGGCAGGGCCGAGCGCAGCATCAAGCGCGCGCCGTTCGAGCCGATCCGGGCGCGCGCACTGCCGGCCGAAGGCGCCACCATGACCATCAGCCGCTCGCATGCCGCCGACGAACGCGTCAAGGCGGAAGCGCTTGGCGAGCACGTCTGCGGAACGATCGTCGCCGGGTCGTCGCTGAAGTTCTGCCGTTTGGCGGAAGGCGTGGCGGATCTCTATCCGCGTTTCGGCACAACGATGGAGTGGGACACCGCCGCAGGTCACGCGGTGCTCGCCGCCGCGGGCGGGTCGGTGCGCGCACTCGATGGCGCGCCGCTTGGCTACGGCAAGCCCGGCTTCCGCAACCCGCACTTCATTGCGCGCGGGCGCCGTGGCTAGGCGCATCCAGCCGGCCTTGAGCGAAATCGGCGATGCGGCCCGGGCCCTGCGACAAGGCAAGCTGGTCGCCTTCCCGACCGAGACCGTTTATGGCCTTGGCGGCGATGCCACCAGCGACCGCGCCGTGGCCGCGATCTTCGCCGCCAAGGGCCGGCCGAGCTTCAATCCGCTGATCGTGCATGTCGCCAACATCGCCAGCGCCGCGCAGTATGCGGAGCTGTCGCCGAAGGCGCAGCTGGCGGCGCGCGCCTTCTGGCCCGGCCCGCTCACCTTGGTGCTGCCGCGGCGGCGCGATTGCAAGATCTCGCTGCTGGCGACCGCGGGGCTGGACAGCGTCGCGGTCCGGGTGCCGGCCCACAAGATCGCGCAGACCTTGCTGATGATGGCGGGCCTGCCGCTGGCGGCGCCGAGCGCAAATCCCTCCGGCCGCCTGTCGCCCACCAGCGCCGACCACGTGCTGGCGGACCTCGGCGACAAGGTCGAGTTCGTGATCGATGGCGGCGCGTGCCCGGTCGGCGTCGAATCGACCGTGCTCAGCCTGCTCGAGGACCGACCGCGCATCCTGCGTCCCGGCGCGGTGACGACCGAGGCGGTGTCGGCGGCGCTCAGGGAACCGGTGCAGATCGAGCTAGGCACGGAGGATGCCGCCGCTCCGCGCTCGCCGGGCCGCCTGCTCAGTCACTACGCCCCGACCCTGCCGGTGCGCCTCGACGCCGCTTCGGCCGAGCCGGGCGAGGCGCTGCTCGGCTTCGGCCCAGCGGCGCCCAAGGACGCACTCAACCTCAGCCCGGCCGGCGATCTGCAGGAAGCCGCCGCCAACCTGTTCGCCATGCTGCGCCAGCTGGATGATCCCAAGCATCGCGCCATCGCGGTGATGCCGGTGCCGGACACCGGACTCGGAGTTGCGATCAACGATCGGCTGCGCAGGGCCGCGGCGCCGCGCTGAGTTCGCGGAACCCCTAGCTCCGATCCGAGGGTGGCTTTTCGCCGGGCTTCTCGCCCGCAGCGCCGGCGCGCCGGATCTCCGCATCTTCGCGATCCAGATCCTGCGCCGCGCGCTCCCAATGATCCTGCGCCGCGCCCTCGGGCCGGCCGGCTTGTTCCCAAAGGCGGTACGCTCTTTGCCGAATCCGTTCTTCGCGATCCGCAGTTCGTGCCATATCCGTCTTTTCCGAAGACATGCTTCTGCTCCCGTCCGTTTACCAGGCTTGAAACCGGTTGCTCGCCTCAGGATCATTCGCACCTGTTGGAACCAACCTTCAAGTTGCGCGTTCGACTGATGCGGCCAGAGTGTGCCGTGCGGAGTTCGAACAATGTTGATCTACGATCTGTTCTCTCCAGCCACGCTCGATGGGGCGATCGTTCAACTGCAGCACAGCTCGCAGGCGTCCTATTCGCCGTTCCGCTGGGACCCCGGACTGCGACGCTGGGTGCGGGCCGAGATTCCGATCGATCGCTTCATGACCCTGCGCGGCGCGACGCCCAGCGAGCTCACCGCGGCGGGACTCAAGCCCGGCGACCTGCCACGATACTAAGAAAACGGCGAGGCTCGGGGGAAGAACCTCGCCGTCTAACCGCCGACGTCGGGGGTGATCGTCGGCCGAGTGCGCGGTCATCCGGTCGTGGAGATCATCGTCACGATTGCGTCGCGCAGATCGATGTTATTTCGAGACAGCCACGCCTCGTCGCGCTCGATCTCGGCGAGGCCGCGCGGAAGCGGAGGCGAAGCGCCGTTTTCAGCCAGGCATCGCGACAGCGCGGTGGTTGCAGCGAACGTCGCGTCATCGACGGTGTATCCGTGCGCCTGGCATTCCGGCACATCCGGGAACAAGACATTCCATTCGCCCACCGGCGAACGAAACAGCAAGGCTATGTAGTGCGACATGATCCCTGTCTCACGCGATCTCGGCCATACCTCCGAAGTCGGAGTTGGCACGGTCCGCATCGTCGTTTCTGAGAAGATGCAACCGAGTTTACCCCCCCCCCGCGGCGGCGCTCCAAGAAATCACAGCTCAATCACAGATTCTCGGTCTGAAACCGTACCCATAATAGTCATTGACGGAGTGGGCCATCAGCGTAGGCTTAATCCATCGCCTGCCGACGCTTCGGGCGCAGGCGGCTGGGAGACACTTCTGTGCTCTTGCCCCAATGCGGGAAGAGCCATGTCACCTAAGACTCTCCAAAAAGGTCCCAATCGGATTCTGTCGCGCCTGTCTGCCGAAGACTTTGCGCTGCTGGAGCCGCATCTGACGGCGGTCGACCTTCCGCTGCGCAGGCAACTGGAAGTGAGCCGCCGGCCGATCGAGCATGTCTATTTTCCGGACAGCGGCATCGTGTCCGTCGTCGCCAATGGCGACAAAAAGCGCAACATCGAAGTGGGATTGATCGGGCGTGAAGGCATGACCGGCCTTGCCGTGGTCATGGGAACCGATCGCAGTCCACATCAGACCTTTGTTCAGTCGGCAGGACAGGGGCGAAGAATACCCTCCGATGATCTTCGCGAGGCGATCCACCAGAGCAGGCCCCTGCATCAGAAGTTCCTGCTCTACGCCCACGCTTTCCTGCTGCAGACCGGTTATACCGCGATGGCCAATGGACGGAGCAAGATCGAGGAGCGGTTGGCGCGCTGGATTCTGATGGCGCACGACCGGACTGATGGCGACACACTCGCCCTGACGCACGAGTTTCTGTCGATCATGCTGGGCGTTCGGCGACCGGGCGTGACCCATGCCGTCAATCTGCTGGAACGCATCGGTCTCATTCATGCGAGCCGTGGGACCATCACTGTTGTCGATCGCGAAGGGCTCGAGGAAAGCTCCAACGGCGCCTACGGCACGCCGGAATCCGAGTTCAATCGGCTGTTTGGATAGCGACCGCTCCAGTCAGGCAGCACCCCGGCCGCCGGAGATCACCTTGAGATCGGCTGCGATGGTATGACGGCCGACGAAGCGTGTTCGCTGCCAGACTTCGATCGCCAGGAAGTCGCTTTTCAGGATCAGCTCGTCTGCTTTCGCAAGGGCGTCCGCGTCGTCGCCGGCCTCGATGTCTTGCGCAGCCCGGCTACGCTCGCCGGCAATGAAGTAGCATCGGTAGTGCGCCAACCGTTTTCTCCACCGCCGCGCGCTGATCGTGCGCATCGAGCCGCGGCTATTGGCCCGCGCCGAAGTCTGGCTGGCGCGGAACGCGCGCCACCATCCGCTTGCCATCCCAGATCTCGACGCTCTGGTGTTCCGGCTTGGACAACAAGAGCACGGCCGCCTTGGTGATCACCTCGGCATCGTCCGCGCCGTCGAGGTGCTGGACTGCGTAGATGTTCTCGCCGGTCATCAGGTAGCAGCGATAGCCTGCCATGAAACACGCACCATCTCAGCTGTGGGCAAATGATAGGCGCCAACTGCGGCCCAACGACAAGCGGCATCATTGTCCGCTTTCGTACCGAGTCCGGCGCTGCACCAGCCACCGAATCAGACTAGGTTTCGGCAACGCCTGCTCAGACAAAGGCGCGGGCGGAGAGGCACTGGGGCGCTCTCGCTCATGATCGGTGAGGGGAATGTCCGGCAATCTACCGCGATCAACCGCAAATCGTCTGCTATCCCGCCTTTCTCCGGAAGACTTCCTCCTGCTCCAGCCAAATCTGAAGTGGGTCGATCTTCCGTTGCGCAGGCAGCTTGAGCGGCCCAACAAGCCGATCGATCAGATCTATTTCCTCGAGAGCGGGTTTGCGTCGGTGGTTGCCGACGGCTCCGGCGGGCGGGGCATCGAAGTCGGCTTGATCGGCCGTGAAGGAATGACGGGCCTGTCGGTCCTGATGGGTACCGACCGTTCCCCGCACGAGACCTTCATCCAGAGCGCCGGTGAAGGCGTCAGAATCAGCGCAGGCAGCCTGCGCCGGGCCATGGATATCAGCCGTACGCTTCATGGAACATTACTGTTGTATGCCCACGCGTTCGCGCTGCAGGTGACCAATACCGCGATGGCCAACGGACGCAGCAAGATCGAGCAACGGCTTGCCCGCTGGTTGCTGATGGCGCAGGACCGGATCGGCAAGGACGAAGTGTTGCTGACGCATGAACTGCTTTCGCTCATGCTCGGCGTTCGGCGGCCTGGCGTGACCGTTGCGCTCAAGCTGCTCGAAGAGGCGGGCGTTTTGAGGGCGCGTCGCGGCCTCATTTCCATCACCGACCGGCGCGGACTTGAACGCCTGGCCGATCGCACCTACGGCGTTGCGGAAGCCGAATATCGCCGCCTGCTCGGCTAGGTTGCCCACTCCGGCAATCGGTCTGTGCAGTTCTAGAGGAACCCAATCGCGAGCGCGGCAATCAACAGGACGGCCATGCAGAGAAGATAGAGCATGATCGCCGACGGCCTTGCCGATACGACCTCGTCACGCCCTCCCGCACGGGCACCCGCGTTCGCCTGCTGCGATCGTACCGGCGTTTCCCGAAACAAATCGCGCGAACCGACCGGTTCGCGCGTTGAAGCCATGTATTCATCTATCAGCGACTTCATGCTTTCGTCGCTGGTCCGTTCAGCCCTGTTCTCTCGGCGGTCCGGCTTGGCCACAACACATGTGCACGTCGCCCGGTCTCGGATGTACGCTAACGTACCCAGCCCCCCAAACGTTCCACATGGTCGTCAATTAAGTTCGGGGTCCGCCTCTGGGTGAAGGGCCAGCGGCACCAGGCTGATGACCGCATCAGGCCAAGCAATGTCGCGCTCCTTCGCCCAGCCGTTGGCGTTATACCGCACCTCTTCGTGCGACTGCGATTCGGGAAGCGAAACGCCCTGGGCGCGAAGCCATCGGGCCCTCTCGGCCGCGGCGGCGCTCGCGGACGCGATCGCAGCCTCCACCGAATACCCTTCGGCGCCACAACCTGGAAAATCGGGGAAATGTGCGCGCCAGCCTCCATCGGCTCTCGGCACAAGAACGGCGAGATAGTGCTTCATGGCCCGGCCCCATTCACCGAACACAAAACGCTACGTCGGCATCCAATCTAGGGAGCGCAAAGTGCGGTTTCAATCAAGCTGTCGGTACGGATTTGGACCTTCGTTGCAGTGACTTGTCGGGCCATCCGGTCGCCGCGCTTGGGTCGGGAGACATGCGCTTGCGTCGTTGAACAAACAGCGAACAACGGTGCTAGGCAACGGATTTGCGCGGCCCCGCCGCGATTCCTGCTGATGGACGTTTGAAGCCACCCAGCCTAGATTAATTTGCGTGCTGGAGCGGAGGTTTGAGTCGTCAAGAAACAATGCGATTTGAACCGCTTGGGTTACAGGCGGAACCATAATCCGCCGCCACACGATCGAAACGGGGAGTTGCCATGCGTCTTTCTCGCCTAGCTATCGCGGTCGCGGCCGCGAGCGCCTTCTGGACCGCGCCGATGGCGGCGCGGGCCGATACCAATATCGGCAGCCTGGTGTGCAACGTATCGTCGGGCTTCGGCTATCTGATCGGCTCCAACCGCAACGTCAGCTGCGTGTTCAACCGCGCCAATGGCACGGTCGAGCGCTACACCGGTCAGATCCGCGATTGGGGTTTCGATCTCGGCTATTTCCATGCCGGTTCGATCGTCTGGGGCGTGATCGCC
>DATFDU010000502.1:0-8040 GCA_035251915.1 Dongiaceae bacterium
CACGTCGACCCGCTTCGGCCCCTGAGTGGTGCGCATGTAGACCACGTCGTCGCGCACGAACAGGTCGAAGCCCTCGACCAGCTCCACGCCCATCGCGTCCGCCAGGAACGAGTGCTCGTAGAAGGCGGAGTTGTATTGCCCCGGCGTCAGCAGTGCGATGGTGGGATCGCCGGTTGCCCCGCGCGGCGCCACCGACTGCAGCGTCGCCAGCAGCTCGTTCGGATAGTTCTCGACCGGCGCCACGCGGTGCGAGCGGAACAGCTCCGGCATCAGGCGGATGGAAATCTCGCGCCCGCCCAGCATGTAGGAGACGCCGGACGGCGTGCGCGCATTGTCCTCCAGCACGTAGAACTCCTCGGCGTCCACGCGCACGATATCGATGCCGCCGATATGAATATAGACGCCGTGCGGCGCCTCGACCCCGCACATCTCCGGCCGGAACGCCGGATTGCGCCACACCAGGTCGGGCGGCACGATCCCCGCCTTCAGGATCTCCTGCGGTCCATAGATGTCGCGCAGGTAGGCGTTGAGCGCCTTCACCCGCTGCTCGAGCCCGGCCGCGAGCTTCGACCATTCCTGGGTCGACAGGATGCGCGGGATGATGTCGTAGGGGATGATGCGCTCTTCGCCCTGCGCGTCGCCATAGACCGCGAAGGTGATGCCGCCGCGGCGGTAGAATAGCTCCGCCTCGACCCGCCGGCGTTCCAGCTGCTCCGGCGAAACGGTCGTCAGCCAGTCCGCCACGCGCGCATAAGGCCTGCGGACGCTGCCGTCCTCGGCATTCATCTCATCGAGGGACATCGCTCCCTGATCTCGCCCCCTTGTTTTGAGGCAGAGCGTAGCACGCTCTGTGCCAGCACATAAGTTGGCGAAATAGGCCAGGTGCTATCGTTTCCGTGCTCACTTTTTGAGCAGGGTCAGAAGGGGCTGCTCCGAATCTGCGCGGAGGCCTAGCTGCCGTGGGACATGCCGTGCGGCATGCCCATCATCTCGTGCATCGCAGGCGGCACCTCGATGGCATCCGGATCGCCGGGATACTGCGCGATCAGGTCGGACAGGATGGCGATCTCGATCGCCTGGTCCCGCAGGATCCCGCGGTTGATCTCGCGGATGACCCGGTTTCCGCCGGCCGGGTCGTTGTTGTAGGCGTGGGCCATGTCGAGCGCCATCTGGTGGTGCATCGTCATCGCCTTGGCGAACATCACCTCATAGCCCGACGGGCGCTGCTCGCTGACCGGCTCCGTCACGGAGAGGACCGGCGCCTTCTGGAACCGCGCCCGATGCTCGAAGCCGGTGAGGCCGGTCGGCAGCAGCACCCGCTCGCCGAGGCCCAAGACCGAACTCGGCCCCACGCTCTCGCGGCGCTTGATGTCCTCCAACCAGGCGATCTCGAATTGCTGGTTGAAGATGATCGCCTTCGCCATGCGCTGCAGGAACGGGTTGGCGCCGCGCGGGTCAGCCAGATAGGCACGCGACATGTCCACCGCGCCTTGATGATGCCGCCCCATCTCCTCGACGTACTTCAAGTCGCGATGCATCGCAGTCTCGGCCGCTTCCCGCGTCGCGAAATAGCGATAGGTGGGCGAGGTAAAGTGGCCTTCCTCTTCCTCGTCCTCCTTGTAGGGGCTTGCCGCCGAAACGACCGGCAGCATGCCGGCCAAGACGATGATCGCCGCCCACGCCAACCTGTTCATGGTTGCTCTCCTCGCGGTGTTCGGAAGACAAACATCACCGGTGTTGTGCCTGTTCCTGGCGCCAAGGCGTGGTCGGCGCGCGGAACTTTCCCGTGGGTCAAACTTGTTCAGAACACAGCCACGGAGGATGGATTGCGAGGGGCCTCCCGCTCCTTGAGCCGCCCCGCACCCTGTTGAATCGAGGCCGCCATGCCTACGTTCACCAAAGAGATGAAGTCCTGCATCGACGCCTGCCAGCGCTGCTATGCGACCTGCCTGGAGACCGCGATGCACCACTGCCTGGAAACCGGCGGCAAGCACACCGAGCCGCAGCATTTCCGGCTCATGATGGCATGCGTCGAGGTCTGCCGGACCTCGGCCGCCCTGATGCTGATCGGCTCGCCCAGCCACCTGATGCAGTGCGACCTGTGCGCCAAGGTCTGCGAGGAATGCGCCACCGACTGCGAGCGGATCGGCGGCATGGACGAGTGCGTTAGAGCCTGCCGCGCCTGCGCCAAGGAATGCCGCCAGATGGCCAGCCGGATGATGGCCGCCTAGGACGCCCTAGGCGCCAGCAAAAGGGTTAATTTCCGTCCGTCCCTCGCCTTGCAGACTCCAGCCCCGCTCTTTATGGTGCGCCGCACCATGACGATGGGGACGGGCAAGATGACGGGGCGGAAGCCCAATCCCGAGACCTGCTTTCAGAACGCGATTCTGAAGCTGCAGAGCTATTGGTCGAAGCAGGGCTGCGTCATCCTGCAGCCCTACGACATGGAGATGGGCGCCGGCACCTTCCACTGGGCGACCACCCTGCGCGCGCTGGGCCCGAAGCCGTGGCGCGCCGCCTATGTCCAGCCCTCGCGCCGGCCCAAGGACGGCCGCTATGGCGAGAATCCGAACCGTCTCCAGCACTACTACCAGTTCCAGGTCATCCTGAAGCCGTCGCCGATCGACAGCCAGGACCTCTACCTCGGCAGCCTCAAGGCGCTCGGCATCGATCCCATGAACCACGACATCCGCTTCGTCGAGGACGATTGGGAGAGCCCGACCCTCGGCGCCTGGGGCCTCGGCTGGGAGGTCTGGCTCGACGGCATGGAGGTGTCGCAGTTCACCTACTTCCAGCAAGTCGGCGGCCTCGAATGCAACCCGGTCTCGACCGAGCTGACCTACGGTCTCGAGCGCCTGATGATGTACGTGCAGGGAGTCGAGAACATCTTCGATCTCGACTTCAACGGTCACGGCATGACCTATGGCGATGTCTATCTGCAGGCCGAGCGGGAATTCTCAGAATACAATTTCGAGAATTCGGATACTGCGTTGTTATTGCAGCACTTCAAGGATGCCGAGCAGGAGTGCAATGCGCTCCTGAACGCGGCGCAGCCGCTGCCCTTGCCGGCCTATGACCAGTGCCTCAAGGCCAGCCACATCTTCAATCTGCTGGACGCCCGCGGCGTGATCTCGGTGACCGAGCGCCAGGCCTATATCGGCCGCGTTCGCGCGCTGGCGAAGGCGTGCTGCGAAGCTTGGGAAATCACCCAGCGCGTTCCTGCTGGGAAAGCCTGAGCCATGTCGGAACTGTTGCTCGAGCTGTTCTCCGAAGAGATCCCCGCCCGCATGCAGGCGCGCGCCGCCGAGGATCTGCAGCGCCTGATGAGCGACAAGCTGCACGCCGCCGGCCTCCGCTTCACCCTGGCGCGCACCTATGTGACGCCGCGCCGTCTGACCCTGGTGGTGGAGGAGCTGCCGGCCGCCCAGCCCGACGTGCGCGAGGAGCGCAAGGGTCCGCGGGTCGGCTCGCCGCAAGCCGCGGTCGACGGTTTCCTGAAATCCGCCGGCCTCAAGTCGGTGAAGGAGTGCGAGGAACGCGACACCGGCAAGGGCGTGTTCTATTTCGCGACCATCGAGAAGAAGGGCCAGCCGACCGGCAAGGTGCTGCCGAACATCGTGACCGAGTGCATCCAGGAGATGCCCTGGCCCAAGAGCATGCGGTTCGCCGACCTGACCCAGCGCTGGGTGCGCCCGCTGCATCATGTCCTGGCGGTGTTCGACGGCGCGGCGCTCGAAGGCGCGGTGCCGATGGGACCCAACGCCAAGCTTGCTTTCACGTCGCGCACCCGCGGCCATCGTTTCCTCAGTCCGGGCGAGATAAGTGTCGCAAATTCAAGCGACTATCTCATCAAGCTGAAGTCGGCCAAGATCGTCCCGGATCCCAAGGAGCGGCGCAGCCTGATCGTGGCGCAGTGCCGCGACCGCGCTCTCAAGGAAGGGCTGACGGTCAAGCAGGACGAAGGGCTGCTGGATGAGGTGACCGGCTTGGTGGAATGGCCGGTAGTGCTCATGGGTCGCATCGATCAGCAGTTCATGACCGTGCCGCCGGAGGTGCTGACCACCTCCATGCGCACGCACCAGAAATACTTCGCGCTGCAGGACAAGACCGGCAAGCTGGCGGCCCGCTTCCTGGTGGTCGCCAACATGGACACCCCGGACAAGGGCGCCCAGATCATCGCCGGCAACGAGCGCGTGCTGCGCGCCCGGCTCAGCGACGCCATGTTCTTCTGGCAGCAGGACCAGAAGGTGAAGCTGGCGGAGCGGCTGCCGGCGCTGGGCGACATCATCTTCCATGCCAGGCTTGGCACCGTCGGGCAGAAGGTCACCCGCATCGAGGCGCTGGCCCGCCACCTGGCCGGCCTCATCCCGGGCAGCAACCCGAACCAGGCGGCCGAGGCCGCGCGCCTCGCCAAGGCTGACCTCACCAGCGGCATGGTGGGCGAATTCCCGGAACTCCAAGGCATCATGGGGCGTTATTACGCCGGGATCGAGGGGTACGCCCCAGAGATTACCGATGCGATTGCCGATCACTACAGGCCCCTCGGTCCCACCGATCAGTGTCCCTCGGCGCCGGTCAGCGTGGCGGTCGCCTTGGCGGACAAGATCGACAGCCTGGTGGGTTTCTTCGCGATCGACGAGAAGCCGACCGGCTCCAAGGACCCCTTCGCGTTGCGGCGTGCCGCGCTGGGCGTCATCCGTCTGATCCTGGAAAACGGCTTGAGGTTGAAACTGCGCGACGTGTTCGGATTCGCTTACAGCGGCTTCTACGACCAGGGCGGGTTCGAGCAGAACCAGCCCAAGGCGGTGGTCGCGCAGCTGCTCGACTTCTTCGCCGACCGCCTCAAGGTCGCGCTGAAGGAGCAGGGCGTGCGCCACGACCTGATCGCCGCCGTATTCGCGCTCGGCGACGAGGACGACCTGGTCCGCCTGGTGGCGCGGGTGAAGGCGCTGCAGGATCTCGTCGACAGCGACGCCGGCGCCAACCTGCTGGCCGCCTATCGCCGCGCCAGCAACATCGTGCGCATTGAGGAGAAGAAGGACGGCGTGAGCCATGACGGCGCCGCCGATCCGGCCAGCTTCGCGCAGGACGAGGAGAAGAAGCTGTTCGCCGCGCTCGACAAGGAATCGCAGGCCGCGCACAAACGCATCGCCAACGAGGAGTTCGTGGCCGCCATGGGTTCGCTCTCCAACCTGCGCGCGCCGATCGACGACTTCTTCGACCGCGTGACGGTCAACGATCCAAACCCGGCGCTGCGGTCCAATCGCCTGCGCCTGCTCTCCACCATCCGCGCGACGCTCAATGCGGTCGCCGATTTCTCGAAGATCGAAGCCAAAGCCGAAGCTTAACGACCAAAGGGTAGGTGATGATGGCGAAGTGGGTGTATCGGTTCGGTGGTGGCTCTGCCGAGGGCCGCGCGGACATGCGCAACCTGCTGGGCGGCAAGGGCGCCAATCTCGCCGAGATGAGCGCGCTGGGCCTGCCGGTGCCGCCCGGATTCACCATCACGACCGAGGTCTGCACCTACTTCTACGCCAACGCCAACAGCTATCCGCCCGAGCTGAAGGCCGACGTGGAAGCAGCGCTGCGCCAGATCGAGGAGATCGTCGGCGCGAAGTTCGGCGACCCCAAGAAGCCGCTGCTGGTCTCCGTCCGGTCGGGCGCCCGCGTCTCCATGCCGGGCATGATGGACACCGTCCTCAATCTCGGCCTCAACGACGTGACCGCCGCCGGCCTTGCCAAGCAGGCGGGCGACGAGCGCTTCGCCTACGATTCCTACCGCCGCTTCATCCAGATGTACGGCAACGTCGTGCTGGGCGTGGAGCATCACAGCTTCGAAGAGATCCTCGAGCTGCACAAATCCGACCTCAACCTCGAATCCGACACCCAGCTCAAGGCCGAGCATTGGAAGAAGGTGATCGAGGACTACAAGGCGAAGGTCGAGGAGGAGATCGGCAAGCCGTTCCCGCAGGACCCGAAAGAGCAGCTGTGGGGCGCGATCGGCGCCGTGTTCGGCTCCTGGAACATCCAGAGGGCCGTCACCTACCGCAAGATCAACAACATCCCCGAGGATTGGGGCACCGCGGTCAACGTCCAGGCCATGGTGTTCGGCAACATGGGCGACGATTGCGCCACCGGCGTCGCCTTCACCCGCAACCCCTCGACCGGCGCCAAGGAATTCTACGGCGAGTATCTGGTCAACGCCCAGGGCGAGGATGTCGTCGCCGGCATCCGCACGCCGCAACAGGTGACGATCGCCGGCAAGAAGGCCAACAATTCCACGCTGCCCGCGATGGAAGAGGTGATGCCGACGGTCTTCAAGCAGCTCGACCAGGTGCGCGAGCAGCTGGAGAAGCACTATTGCGACATGCAGGACATCGAGTTCACCGTCCAGCAGGGCAAGCTCTACATGCTGCAGACCCGCAACGGCAAGCGCACCGCCGCGGCGGCGCTGAAGATCGCCGTCGATCTCTGCAGCGAAGGCCTGATCGACGAGGCGACTGCGGTGGCGCGCATCGATCCCGCTTCGCTCGACCAGCTGCTGCACCCGACCCTCGACCCCAAGGCCAAGAAGGAAGTGGTCGCGCGCGGCCTGCCGGCCAGCCCCGGCGCCGCCTCCGGCCAGGTGGTCTTCACCGCCGACGAGGCGGAGGACCGCGCCGCCAAGGGCGCCGAGGTCATCCTGGTGCGGGTCGAGACCAGCCCTGAGGACATCCACGGCATGCACGCCGCCGTGGGCATTCTCACCACCCGCGGCGGCATGACCAGCCATGCGGCGGTGGTGGCGCGCGGCATGGGCCGCCCCTGCGTCTCCGGCGCCGGCGAGATCCGCGTCGATGCCGACAAGAAGCTCATGACGGTCAAGGGCCAGAAGGTCGGCGAGGGCGACATCATCACCATCGACGGCGGCACCGGCGAGGTCATGATCGGCCAGGTCCCGACCATCCAGCCGCAGCTGTCCGGCGATTTCGCCAAGCTCATGTCCTGGGCCGACAAGACGCGCAAGCTGAAGGTTCGCACCAATGCGGACACGCCGGCAGACGCCCGCACCGCGCGCGAGTTCGGCGCGGAAGGCATCGGCCTCTGCCGCACCGAGCACATGTTCTTCGATGGCGATCGCATCGTCGCGGTGCGCGAGATGATCATGGCCGATCAGGTGGAAGGCCGGAAGAAGGCGCTGGCCAAGATCCTCCCCATGCAGCGCCAGGATTTCATCGAGCTGTTCAAGATCATGCGCGGGCTGCCGGTCACCATCCGCCTGCTCGATCCGCCGCTGCACGAGTTCCTGCCGCACTCGCGGGAGGAGATGGCGGAAGTGGCGAAGGCGGCCGGCGTTACGCCGGACGCGGTGGCGGCCCGGACCGCACAGCTTCACGAGACCAACCCGATGCTCGGTCACCGCGGGTGCCGCCTCGGCATCACCTATCCCGAGATCTACGAGATGCAGGCGCGCGCGATTTTCGAAGCGGCCGCGGCCGTGCACAAGGAGATCGGCGAGACGGTCGAGGCGGAGATCATGATCCCGCTGGTCGGCATCCCCAAGGAGCTCACCTTGATGAAGGCGGTGGTGGAACGCGTCGCGCGCGAAGTGGAGAAGGCGAGCGGCTTCAAGCTGCCGTACATGATCGGCACCATGATCGAGCTGCCGCGCGCCTGCCTGCTGGCGGGCGAGATCGCGAAGGAGGCGGAGTTCTTCTCCTACGGCACCAACGACCTGACGCAGACGACCTACGGCATCAGCCGTGACGACGCGGCATCCTTCGTCACCATCTATGAGCGCCAGGGCATCATCAAGAAGGATCCCTTCATCAGCCTCGACTCTGACGGAGTCGGCGAGCTGGTGCAGATCGCCACCGAGCGCGGCCGCAAGGCCCGCCCCAAGCTGAAGCTCGGCATCTGCGGCGAGCATGGCGGCGACCCTGCCTCGATCCACTTCTGCGCCAAGGTCGGGTTGGACTACGTGTCGTGCTCGCCCTATCGCGTGCCGATCGCCAAGCTCGCAGCGGCGCAAGCGGCGTTGTCGGGCAGCGACGGGCGCAA
>DATFDU010000503.1:0-6442 GCA_035251915.1 Dongiaceae bacterium
GCTCACCTACGACGATGCGGTGAGGGCGGTCGACGACATCTTCCTGTTCCGCCTGATGGCGCGGGAGATCGCGCTCGACCACGGCATCATCCTGACCTTCATGCCGAAGCCGATCCTCAGCCTCGGCGGCAACGGCCTGCATGTCAATTTCAGCTTCCTCGACCGGCAGGGCAAGAATGCCGTCGGCGAGTCCGGCGATGTCGAGCATATGACCGCGCTGACCCGCGGCTGCATCGCCGGGCTCATGCACCATCACCGCGGCATGGCCGCGCTGGTCGCGCCGACCGTCAACTCCTATCAGCGGCTGAAGCCGGCGAGCCTCTCCGGCTACTGGTGCAACTGGGGCGTCGACCACCGCGGCGTTACGACGCGCCTGTCGGCGGAACATGGCGCCAAGTCGCGCATCGAACATCGCATGGGCGACGCCGCGGCCAATCCCTACACTTTGGTAGCGACCGTGCTGCAGGCGGCGCGGCTCGGTGTGACGGAAAAGTACGATCTGCCGGCGCCCGAAAGCGCCGACTGCTTCACCGGCCACGACGCCAAGGTCGGCGCGCCGGAATCCTTGGCCGAAGCTTTGCAGGCGCTGGCGGCCGACATCAGGCTGGTCGCCGCGGTCGGCGAGCTGCTGGTGCAGAACCATATCGGCATCAAGGAAGTCGAGGTCCAGAAGACCGCCGCGCTCGAGGGCGATGCTCTGCGCGACTACTACATCCACTATGTCTGAGCGGAGCCGCTGATGCCGAAGGTCACCTGGATCCTGCACGACGGCCGCGCGATCTCCGCCGAGGTGGCCGCCGGCCACAATCTGATGGAGGCCGCGGTCGCCAACAACGTGCCGGACGTGATCGGCGAATGCGGCGGGTGCCTCTCCTGCGCCACCTGTCACGTCTATGTCGATGCGGCCTGGTACGAGAAGACCGGCGGCCCCGGCGACATGGAAGGCGAGATGCTGGAGATCACCTCCGCCGAGCGCCGCCCGATGAGCCGCCTCAGCTGCCAGATCAAGGCCTCGGAGGATCTGGACGGCATCGTCCTCCACGTTCCCCACATCTAGCCGCATGGCGGACCCGATCGTCATCGTCGGCGCGGGACAGGCGGGCGCTGCCTTGGCGGCCAAGCTGCGCGCGCTCGGCTACAGTGGTCCGCTCGCGCTGGTGGGCGAAGAGCCGGTCCTGCCTTATCAGCGGCCCCCGCTGTCGAAGAAATATGTCTCGCGCGAGCTGGCGTTCGACCGCTTGCTGGTGCGGCCGCCCGCCTGGTATGGCGAGCAGCGGATCGACCTGCATCTCGATTGCCCGGTTGCGGCGCTGAACCCGGCGGACAAGACCATCGCCCTGCGCAACGGCACCGTGCTGCGCTATGCCAATCTCGCTTTGACCACCGGCGCCCGTCCGCGCCGCCTGCCGGACGAGATCGGCGGCGGCCTCGCCGGCGTGTTCGCCATCCGCACCGTCGCGGACGCAGACCGCATCGCGCCGCTGCTGGAGCCCGGCAAGCGCTTGCTGGTGATCGGCGGCGGCTATATCGGATTGGAAGCGGCCGCCGTCGCGCGGACCAAGGGGATGGAAGTCACGATCATCGAGGTCGCGGCGCGCATCCTGCAGCGCGTCGCCGCGCCGCCGACCGCCGACTATTTCCGCGCCCTGCACCGGAAGCATGGTGTCGCCATCCTGGAATCGACCGCGCTCGCACGCCTGACCGGTGAAGCCGGCCACGTGATCGGCGCTGAACTTGCGGACGGCACGCGTCTGTCTGCAGATGTTGCCATTGTCGGCATCGGGGTGTCGCCCAACGAAGAACTGGCGCGCAGGGCCGATCTCGCGGTCGACAACGGCATCGTGGTCGACGGGCAATGCCGCACCTCCGCGCCCGACATCTACGCGGCGGGCGACTGCGCCCGTTTCCCCTGGCGCGGTGCGCCGACCCGCCTCGAATCCGTGCAGAACGCGATCGACCAGGCGGAGCACGCCGCCGCCGCGATGCTCGGCGAGCAGCGCACCTACGATCCCGTCCCCTGGTTCTGGTCGGACCAGTATGACGTCAAGCTGCAGATCGCGGGCTTGGGCCGCGGCTGCACCGATTGCGTGGTGCGCCCCGGCAAGCGCGAGGGCAGCGCCTCGGTCTGGTACTATCGCGCTGACACGCTGATCGCGGTCGACGCCATGAATGACGCCTTGTCTTACGGCATCGCAAAGAAGGTGCTGGAAGCCGGCCGCTCGATTCCGAAAGCAATCGCCGCCGATGTCGCAGTGGATCTGAAACCCTATCTCACCGCGCACGCGACGTAGAGCAGGTGTCGCGATCCGCAATTGAGGGAATCCGTTAAGTCGCTGAGGTGTGCGGCGCATCATTCGCGCTGTTTGTGCTGCGCATTCTGCCGTCGACAGGTTACGGCTTGCGACAATGCACTCCTTATGATCGTATATCGGATCGTATACGATTTGCGTCTGGGGAGTCGTTTCGGTGTCAGCGCCCGCGGTCACCATGGGGGAAAGCTTGTCGGCGGGCGGAGCGAACAGCCGGTCAGGCCTGCACGGGGGCGGCATGGCAATCCAAAGACACAAGGGCTTGGCCGACGACGTCTATGAAGCGGTTTTCAACAAGCTCATGACGCTCGACATCGCACCCGGCACGCGCATCACGGTCGATGGATTGGTGCGGGAACTGGAAGTGTCGCACACGCCCATCCGCGAGGCGCTGGGGCGCCTGGAGGGCGAAGGGCTGGTCGTCAAGACGCACCTCGTCGGCTACAGCGCCGCGCCGCAGATCACCCGCCGGCGCTTCGACGAGCTGTACGAGTTTCGCCTGTTGCTTGAACCCGAGGCGGCCCGGCGCGCCGCTCTTCGCATGGGCGAAGAGCATTTGGGCAAGCTCAGGAAGACCGCCGCATCGATGGCAACGCTCAGCAACAGCCGGATGCGGCAGAGCTACTCGGGTTTTGCGCGGCTTGACGCGCACTTTCACGACCAGATCATGGAGATCGCCGGCAACACCTTGATCCGCGATACGCTGGCCCACCTTCACACGCATTTCCACATCTTCCGCCTGATGTATCATGCGCGGATCACGGAGGAGGCGCTGAGCGAGCACGAGACGCTCCTGGTCGCGCTCGCGGCCGGCGACGAGGTGGGGGCGGAACGGGCCATGCGCGCGCACATCGAGCGCTCGCGCGAGCGTCTTCTGGTGGCGTTCGCATGATATATAGTGCGTCCGCCGGTTCGATCTCTATGTTGCAGGTCGGTGACGAATGAGCGTTTTCTACAAATATCGCCCTGATACTCACAAGACGCGGCGTCGCGCCCGGCCCAGCGTGAGCCGCCGGTCGGGAGGGCGCTTGCCAATGGCAGGCGGGCATTGCTCGCCGTGGCATCGACTGGGAGATTGGTAATGGTGCAGGCCGAGACCTTTGCGCTGCGCCTGGCGAACGTCAGCAAGTCGTACGATCGGGTGCGGGCGCTCGAGAACCTGTCTTTCGGCGTGGCCGAGGGCCGCTTCTTCGTGCTGTTCGGACCGAGCTCCGTCGGCAAGACCACGACCTTGCGCACGATCGCCGGACTGGTCGCGCCGGATCAGGGCCGGGTCGAGATCTTCGGCACGGATTGGACCCACAAGCCGATCGCCGGCCGCGGCGTGTCGATGGTATTCCAGTCCTTCGCGCTCTATCCGCACCTGACCGCCTACGAGAACTTCGCCTATCCGTTGGTCGAGGAAGGGGTTTCGCGCGCCGAGATCGACCGTCGCGTCAAGGAGACCGCGGCGATGCTCAGGCTCGACAAGAAGATCGACCGCAAGCCGAGCACGCTGTCCGGCGGCGAGCAGCAGCGCGTGGCGCTGGGCCGCTCCTTGATCCGCCGGCCGAAGGTCCTGCTGCTGGACGAGCCGCTGACCAACCTCGACGCCAAGCTGCGCCACGACATGCGCGCGGAGCTGAAGCGCCTGCACCGCCAGTTCGGCCTCACCATCGTCTATGCGACGCCCGACGAGCTCGAAGCGCTGTCGATGGGCGAGGAGATCGCGGTGATGCGCGACGGCGGCGTGGTGCAGATCGGCACCCCCGACGACCTCTACGAGGCGCCGCGCGATCTCTACGTGGCGGGCAAGATCGGCTCGCCGCACATGAATATGATCAAGGGCAAGCTGGCCAACGACAGCGCGGCTCTCGAATCCGCGATCGGCCCGCTGCGGTTCGCACGAAAGCTCGTGACGGCCGAAGCGGGAGAAGCGGCCGTGGTCGGCATCCGGCCAAGCGACATCCGGTTCGCGGCCAGAGGCGAGCAGGGGGTCAACGCCAACATCGCGATGCTGGAGCCGCTCGGCGACGTCACGGTGGTGTCGGTGGAATCCGGCGGCGAGACCTTGCGCATGGTGCTGCCGGAATCGGCTGCATCGGGCCTTGAGCCCGGGCAGCAGACGGCGGTCGTTCTGGATCCAAGCAAGTTCCACATCTTCCGAGCTTCGAGCGGGCAGGTGATCGCCTGACGCGCGCGGCCAGAAGGAAAAAACGGTACACGAAAGGGAGGAAACCTGAAGATGACCGTATCAACGAAGATCAAGGGCATCGTGGCGGCGGGCATTGCCGCGACGCTGATGACGGGCGGCGCGATGTCCGCCCGCGCCGAGGACGTGACGCTGACGATGGCGGTGCCGGATTGGCCGCCGACGCGCATCATGAAGAAGTTCTTCGACGAGCAGTACAAGCCGAAGTCCGGCAACACCGTGAAGCTCGAGGTCGACTTCATCCCGTGGCCCGACTTCTATACCCGCGTGAATGCGTCGCTGACCTCGGGCGAGCAGAAGTACAACTTCATCGTGTCTGACTCGCAGTGGCTGGGCGCCTTCGTCGAGGGCGGCTATTTCCGCAAGATCAACGATCTGCTCGATGCCGATCCCGAGTTCAAGAAGACGTTCATGGAGATCCATCCGAACCCGCTGAACGCCTATGCCACCTATCCGCACAAGACGGAGAACTACTACGGCTTCCCGCAGTTCCCCGATGTGCTGGTGAACTTCGCGCGCAAGGACATCATCTGCCACGAAGAGGAGCAGAAGAACTTCCAGGCCAAATACGGCAAGAAGCTGCCCTGCACGGGCGAAGAGCTCGACGCCATGACCTGGGACGACTTCAAGAACGTCGGCGAGTTCTTCCGCCGCAAGAAGGGCGACATGCTGGCCGGCCAGCCTGCCGTGGACGATTTCTACGGAATTGCCTACCAGGCGGGCAAGGGCTACGACTTCTCGTCGATGCAGATCAACGGCTTCATCTGGCAGATGGGCGGCGACATCTGGGATGAGACCAAGGCGCCCGAGGGCCAGGCCGAAGGCGTGGTCAACTCGCCGGAAGCGGTGGCCGCGCTGGAGAAGTACCTCCAGCTGATCGAGTATATGCCGCCGGTGGCCAAGACCGGTACCATGGACATCTTCAAGTCGGACGAGCTGTTCCGCGAAGGCAAGGTGGCCATGAACATCGACTGGATCGGCCTGGGCGAAGCCTCGCTCGATCCGAACACCTCCAAGGTCTCGGACAAGCTGGTGTTCGGCCAGATGCCCGGCACCATGGTCGACGGCAAGATGGTCCGCTGGTCCAACATCGGCGGCCAGCCCTTCGTGCTGACCACCTGGACCACCGAGACGCAGATCGCGGAGGCCGTCGAGTTCGTGAAATGGTGGCTGTCCAACGACATCCAGCACCAGTTCGCCCAGGCCGGCGGCCAGTCCGCGGTCAAGTCGGTCTACACCGATCCGAAATACGTGGACTACCGCCCGTGGAACCGGGCGTGGGCCCCGCAGCTGGACTGGCAGAAGGACGTGTGGCACGTGCCGCAGTTCTTCGAGCTGCTGACCCAGCAGCAGGATCAGTTCGATCTCGCGATCACCGGCAAGCAGGATGCCAAGACGACCTTGGACAACATCGCCAAGTTCCAGCAGAACCTGCTGACGGAAGCGGGGCTGATCCAATGACGTGACGTGCGGCCGCCGCTGTTCCTCATTGGAACGTCGGCGGCCCGGAACGTAGGGCTGCGGGAGAGCCTCCGCGCTCTCCCGTGGTCGATTTGAACGGCCGGATGCCCGTGGCGGCGGCGCAACGGCCACCCTGCAACGCATAGACATCACTCTTGTACCGGAAGCATCCCGCGCGCCCATGTCAGTAACACCATCGACCCAGTCCGCACCGACCTTGCTCGACATCTCCGCCGGCAATTGGCGGCTTGCCATTCTCGTTGCCCTCGTTGTCTCCATTCTCGCAATGGCCGCCCTGCCGGCATCCCTCTCGTTCTGGATCGTCGGTGCGATGGCGGCCCTGGTTGCCGCGGCGTTCGTGGTGAACGCCTACCGCCGGCGCTATTACGGCGGGCTGCTGGTCGCGCCGGCGATCGCGGTGCTGTTCGTGATGAACATCTTTCCGCTGCTGTGGTCGCTCGGCCTGTCGTTTTTTGCCTAC
>DATFDU010000504.1:0-4777 GCA_035251915.1 Dongiaceae bacterium
CGGCACCATCGACAAATACATCGGCGATTCCATCATGGCCTTCTGGGGGGCGCCGCTGGACCAGGAGGACCGCGCGGACCGCGCGGTGCGGAGCGCCCAGCGCATCGCGCAGAAGCTGCACGTCGACAACGAACGGCGCGCGCGCAAGGGATTGAAGCCGCTGCGCATCCGCATCGGCATCCACAAGGGGCCGGCGCTGGTCGGCAACATCGGCGCGCCGGGCCGCGTGAACTACACGCTGGTCGGCGACACCGTGAACGTGGCGCAGCGGCTGGAGCAGTTCGGACACGAGGTCGATGACGGCATAGACGACGCCATCATCGTGATCAGCGAGGCGTTGGCGCAGGCATTACCGCCCGGCCTGGCGCTGATCGATTGCGGTGAGCGCGTGTTCCACGGCCGCACATCGGCCATGCGCGTCTTCCGGGTTCCGATGGTATAGTGCGCCCACCACTTGCTCCCAAAATGAGAGCATTGTATACTTCTTCATGCGCGTCATATCGGTGAGCACTCTGAAGGAATTCTGGGCTCGACCGGGGCGCGGCGACGCGGAGCAGCCGCTACGTACATGGGTCAAGGTGGTAAAGGCAGCGGACTGGTCGCGGCCTACTGACGTGAAGAACATGTTCCGCAGTGCCGACATTCTACCGAACGGCAGGGCGATATTCGACATTGGGGGGAACAAGTACCGGCTTGTCGTTGCCGTTCACTACCGGGGCAAGCGGATCTATGTCCGCTTTGTGGGTACGCACAAAGAGTACGACAAGATTGATGCAAACACGGTTTGAGGATGAACGAATGAGGATTCGGCCAATCAGGACCAAGGCAGATTATCGAGCGGCGCTCAAGGAAGTAGAGCGGCTGTGGGATGCCGATCCTGGGACGCCCGAGGGTGACGTCGTTGACGTGCTCACGACACTGATCGAAGCGTACGAAGCGGAACACTTCCCGATTGCCGCGCCTGATCCCATCTCGGCCATTCAGTTCATGATGGACCAAAAGGGCCTCGCTCGCCGGGATCTGGAGCCGGCGATCGGCAGCCGCGGTCGTGTGTCCGAAGTGCTGAGCCGGAAGCGGCCTCTTACGCTCCCGATGGTGCGGGCGCTCAGTGCTCTGCTTGATATTCCCACCGATATTCTGGCTCGGCCCTACCAGGTTCGGCGGGCTGTGTAGCGGCCCCTAGGCCTCGACCAGATCGAGGATGTCGCCCTTGGGATCGAGGCAGGCGACCAGCGCCTTGCCGCCATAGCCGCAGCCGCCGTCGAGGGTGATGGCGAAGGCGCTCATCGCCGGACCGGCATGCTGGCGGTCGAACCCGCGCACCACTTTCAGGAACTCGCCGTACGGGTGGTTGAGCGCGGCGAAGCCGGCGCTGCCCCACCACAGCGTGTCGCCCTGCGCATCGAGCGGCCGGTCCGGATCGATGCCGGCATGCACGAACAGCAGGCCGTAATCGTCGGTGTAGGCGGCGCGGCGCAGCTCGGCCATCAGCTGGTAGTGGCCGGGGCGCGCCTGCATTGCCGCGCGCAGGCTGTTGGTCCAGCGCGTGATGGCGAGCGCGCCCTCGCGGCAGCGGATGATGCCCTCGGCCGGGTCGCCGCCATAGGCGGTGATGGTGGTGCCGACGCCCTGCTGCAGCATCCAGGGCAGCACTTCCTTGGGGTTGGGCGCGAACTGCAGCTGCAGCAGCTTCTGCCACATCACTTCCTGCTGGCCGCGCAGGTAGGCGATGTCGATGGTGAACATGCGCGGGCGCGCCAGGATCTGGCGGCGGAAGCTCACCAGCTCATCGACCACGCCTTCGACGTCGCTGCCGCGGCCGAGCATGCCGCCGAGATAGATCAGCCGGTCGCCATCCTCAAACTGCCCGGCCACATAGCCATGGAGCGCGCGCAGCCGCGCCATGTCGCCATGCACCGGCGATAGCGCCCAGATGCGCCGCGCGGCGCGCAGGACGGCGAATTTCTCTGGCTCTGGCATTGTGCTTGAAGTTTCCCGAAGGCCGGCAGTTCCGAATCGTATGGCCGCCGGACTCTAGCAACTGGGGAGGTATCGCCAAAGCGAATCAAAATCCCCCGACGGATGGCGGGGAGCCATCCGTCCGACGGTCGAGACCCGAGGGTCCCGCCACTAGGGGGCCTCTCGAGGAGAGAGCTCGGTGTTTAAGTGTGGAGCGGCCGCCTCAGGCGGCCACGGCCTTCAGCACTTGATGCAGGCGCTGATGGGCCGACTGCTCGTCGATCCCGTCGATCGCCGCCAGCTCGCGCACCAGGCGGTCCAGGGCGGCCTGATAGATCTGCCGCTCGCTATAGGACTGGTCCGGCTGGTCCGCATTGCGGTGCAGATCGCGCACCACCTCGGCGATCGATACCGGATCGCCGGAATTGATCTTGGCCTCATATTCCTGGGCCCGGCGCGACCACATGGCGCGCTTCACGCGCGAGCGGCCCTTGAGGGTCTGCAGCGCCGCATCCATCACCTTGCGCGAAGACAGCTTGCGCAGGCCGGAATTCTTCGCCTTGGCGACCGGCACACGCAGGGTCATCCGATCCTTCTCGAAATGAATGATGATCAGCTGCAGCGAATGACCGGATACTTCCTGGGTCTCGACGCCCAGGATCTTGCCCACGCCATGGGTCGGGTAGACCACGAAGTCACCCTTCCGGAAGCCGGAATCCTTGCTATCCTTCGCCACGCTCTTCTTCGCCTTCTCAACCACGTCCTGACCTCCGAACCGGCCGCCGGCCGCCTTCCGAAAACCTCCTCACAGGAGGCCCCGTTGCGGAGCCATCAATGCAGGCAAGGCAGATGACCCACCCTGGAACCGCATAGCAGCCAAACACCGCTCCCGGACCCTTGTGGGATCCAGACTGAAAACACGCTATTTGTAGGCTTGGGCGGCCAAAAACGAGCGCTTGGGAAACCCGCGTTAACCAATACGCGCCGCCAACCAGACCTGCAGTAATATATATCAGAAAGGCCCTTTTGGTTCAAGGAAGGGCAGATATGCAACAGGCGCAATTAACCATTCAACGGAACCGGTCGGGCTCCGTGACCGCCGCCTTGGTCAGCGCAACGCCCTGGAAAAGTTAAACTTTCCCGGGGTTCGGGCTGAAATGCTGGGCGAATTTGTCGGCCACGCCCTTCCACTGGTCGGCGTCGGCCGGCGCCTCGCCCTTGCGCGTGATGTTGGGCCACTCGGCGGCGTATTGCCGGTTGATCTCAAGCCACTTTTCCATGCCGCCCTCGCTATCGGGCAGGATGGCATCGGCCGGGCACTCCGGCTCGCACACGCCGCAATCGATGCACTCGTCGGGGTGGATTACCAGCATGTTCTCGCCAACGTAGAAGCAGTCGACCGGGCACACTTCCACGCAATCCATGTACTTGCACTTGATGCAAGCCTCGGTCACGACATATGCCATCGATCTACTCCGTCACGTCGCGGTGTGAAATGCGTGGGACCCGCGTTCAATCCGGCGCGGAGTTAGCACAGCATATACGGCCATGCAACTGCGCGCGCCGCCTGCAGCCTGCATGGTCCGCGCGGCTGCCATGTTCGAGAGTCCGGTCAGCTTGGCTCGCTGGATTTGAGCTGTGCGATCCTGCGGCCGTCGCGCTTGGTGGGGCGGCCGGACCCCGGCTCGCGTTCCTCGAACGGCGCACGCGCCGCCTGCTGCGGACCAGCCGGCCGAGGCGGATCGAGATCTTCATAGAGCGTTTGCGCTTCCGGCGCCGGACCGCGCCGGCTGCCCAGCGCCGCCACCTTGATGACGCGGATGTGCGGTCCTAGTGGGAAAGTCAGCACATCGCCTACCTTCACCGTGTAGTGCGCCTTCTGGGTCGGTGCGCCGTTGACGCGCATGCGGCCGTCGATGATCAGCTTGGTGGCGAGCGAGCGCGTCTTCACGAAGCGTGCGAACCACAGCCACTTGTCCAGCCTGAGCGGCGCCCCCTCGGTCATCGCTGGCATCAGCGCGACGTCTCGCGCAACCGCGCGAGCACCGAGAAGGGCGAGTCGGGGTCGGGCGGCGGGACCGGCGCCGCGCGCACCTGGCGCCGGCGCCTATAGCTCTCCTCCGCCCGCTTGCCTGCGATGACGAAGCCGAATTCGCTCATCAGCGGCCGCACCAGCTCCTGCGGCACCGCGAGCGACGCGGCCAGCGCCGCATCCCACTTCAGCGCGCCCTGCGCCGACAGGCGATGCGTGCGCTCCGACAACCGCTCCAGGCGCTCGAAGCTCAGCGCATGGCCGTTGATCGCGCGGTAGCCGCCGGCCGCGAGCAGGCGGTCCGGTACTGGCTGCGCCAGCGCGATCACATCGCCGGTCAGATCAGGCAAAGCTTCGCCGTCTTGCGCATGAATGGCCTGCAGGCGCATCAGCAGGTGGCGCGAGGAGCGTCCGCCGAGCGTCGGCAGCCACACCGTCTCCCGTCCCAGGCGCAGCCCCAGTGCGCGCAGGCGGCGGCGGTCCTCCTTGCCGAGCTCGGCGATCTGCTGCGCCACCTGACGTCGCGGCAGCGCGCCCAGCGCCTCGGCCACCTGGTAGGCGAGGCCGCGTGCATGGGCAGACAGCTCGGCATTCATCAGGGTGAAGAGCGGCCGCAGGCGCCGCTGCAGGGTCGCGTCGATCCACGCGCGCAGGCGCTGGTCGATCATGCGGCGGAACCCGCCGTCGAGCAGATCGTCGACCTTCAGCTCCAGCCGCGGATGCAGCGGACCGTCGCCGGGGCGAAGGCTCGCGGCAATGGCGCGGCGCCACAGGATGTCGCCGGTC
>DATFDU010000505.1:0-4454 GCA_035251915.1 Dongiaceae bacterium
AGGGGCCGGCGATCGGGGTCGCCGCAGCCTCGGGCTCTATCAAACCGGAAGGAGAGGCTATGAAGCGCATGAACGTTGCCCTCGCCGCTCTGGCTGGGCTGGCATTGACCGCCGGCGCCGCCGAAGCGCGCGACCAGATCCACATCGTCGGGTCCTCGACGGTGTTTCCCTTCACCACCGCGGTCGCCGAGAGCTTCGGCAAGGCCGGCAAGTTCAAGACCCCGGTCGTGGAATCGACCGGCACGGGCGGCGGCATGAAGCTGTTCTGCAGCGGCATCGGCGAGGGCACGCCCGACATCACCGGCGCGTCGCGCAAGATCAAGGACAGCGAGATCGAGAGCTGCAAGAAGGCCGGCGTCGATCAGATCACCGAGATCCTGATCGGCTATGACGGCATCACGTTCTCGAATTCCAAGGCCGGCCCGGCGGTCGACCTGACCCGCAAGCAGATCTTCCAGGCGCTCGCCAAGCAGGTGCCGGTCAACGGTCAGCTGGTCGCCAATCCGTACCAGACCTGGAACGAGATCGATGCCAGCCTGCCCAACGAGAAGATCGAAGTGCTCGGCCCGCCGCCGACCTCCGGCACGCGCGATGCGTTCGTCGAGCTGGTCATGGATGTGGCCTGCGCCGAGTTTCCCGAGATCAAGGCGCTGGAAGGCGATGACAAGAAGGCGGCCTGCCAGTCGATCCGCGAGGACGGCGGCTATGTCGAAGCCGGCGAGAACGACAACCTGATCGTCCAGAAGCTGGAATCCAACCCGAAGGCCTTCGGCATCTTCGGCTACTCGTTCCTGGAAGAGAATGCCGACAAACTGCAGGGCGCCAAGATCGAGGGCGTCGCCCCGACCTTCGAGGCAGTGGCCGACAAGTCCTATCCGGTCGGGCGCGAGCTCTACGTCTATGTGAAGAACGCCCATGTCGGCGTCATCCCCGGCGTGCGCGAGTTCGTCGCCGAGTATGTCAGCGAACGGGCGATGGGCGAGGAAGGTTATCTGGCCGACAAGGGCTTGATCACCCTGACGCCGGAGAACCAGCAGGCCGTCGCCGGCAAGGCGATGTCCCTGTCTCCGATGAACTAAGCTACTGGATTTGGGGGTGGCGGATGTAACCACCCCCAGATCTTGCTGTCATACTACTGTAACATAAGAGTAATAATGTCCGCCGCAATGAGCGAACGAATGAGACGGGAGCGGCTTTCGGGATGAAACGCGTTTCGGCCTTCGCGTTCGGCTTGGCGGCGATTCTCATCGCTGCGTCGTCGGCTGCGGCGCGCGACCCGCTGCACATTGTCGGCTCCTCGACCGTCTATCCCTTCTCCACCACGGTGGCCGAGGCGCTCGCCAAGCAGGGCGCGCTCAGGTCGCCGGTGGTGGAAGCGACCGGCACCGGCGGCGGCATCAAGCTGTTCTGCGAAGGCGTCGGCGAAGCGACCCCCGACCTTGTGGGCGCCTCGCGCAAGATCAAGCAGACCGAGATCGACACCTGCGCGCAGAACGGCGTCGCCAAGATCACCGAGATCCCGATCGGCCATGACGGCATCGTGGTCGCCAACGCGAAGGCGGGGCCGGATTTCAGCGTCACGCGCGCCCAGCTGTTCCTGGCGCTCGCCAAGACCGTGCCGCAGAACGGCCGGCTGATCGCCAATCCCTATCGCGCGTGGAACGAGATCAATCCGGCGCTGCCGGCCGAGCGCATCGAGGTGCTGGGCCCGCCGCCGACCTCCGGCACGCGCGACGCCTTTGTCGAGTTGGTGATGGACAAGGGCTGCGAGGCATTCCCGGAGATCGCCGCGCTCGACGGCGACGCCAGGAAGGCGGCATGCCAGCAGGTGCGCGAGGACGGCGCCTATATCGACGCCGGCGAGAACGACAATCTCATCGTGCAGAAGCTGCAGGCCAATCCGGCTGCGTTCGGGATCTTCGGCTATTCCTTCCTCGAGCAGAATGCCGATACGCTGAAGGCCGGCCAGGTCGAAGGCGTGGCGCCGACCTACGAAGCCATCTCCGGCAAGCAATATCCGGTGGCGCGCGAGCTTTTCATCTATGTGAAGGATGCGCACCGCACCATCGTTCCCGGCATCGACGCCTTCGTGCGGGAGCTGCTGAGCGCGCGCGCGATGGGCCAGGAAGGATACCTGGCGGACAAGGGCCTTGTCCCCTTCACGCCGGATGAGCGCACGCAGGTCGAAGCCGCCGTGCTCGGCAGCCTTGGCCTGACGGCCCTGGGCGCGGCCGGAAGCGCGGCGCCGCAAGATGCATTGGGCTCGGCGCTGCACAGCTTGACCGGCTCGACCGGCGCCACCGCAACCGCCGTGCTGGTTGCCGTGATCGGCCTCAGCCTGATCGGCTTTTTCATGGGCCGCTCGCGCGCGGTCGCCAAGGCCGGCGGCCGGTTGCGCAAGCTGCATTCGCTGCCGAACTATCACGGCTTCTATGTCGCGCTGTGGTGCGGCCTGCCATCGCTGCTGGTGGCCCTCGTCTGGCTGGCGGCCCAGCCGGCGATCGTGACCGAGGCGGCGATCTCGGCCATGCCGCAGGAGCGGGTGGCGAGCCTGGAGGAGAACCAGCTTTCGCTGCTGCTCAGCGAAGTGCGCCAGGCGGCGCAATACGCCGACCTCAGCCAGGTCGCCGACCCGGCGGTGCGCGCCGGCGCCGAGACCTTTCGCACCTGGGATCGGGTGGCGCGGCTGGGCGCATTGGGCGCCGCGGTGGCGCTGGCCCTCATCGGCATCGGCTTCGCCTACCGCCGGATCGACGTCGAGGCGCGCTCGCGCAACCGGGTGGAGCGCATCGTGCTCGGCATCCTGTTCGCCTGCTCGTGCCTCGCCATCCTCACCACCGTCGGCATCGTGCTGTCGCTGGTGTTCGAATCGCTGCGCTTCTTCGCCCAGGTTCCGGTGACCGAGTTCCTGTTCGGGCTGCAATGGAGCCCGCAGATGGCGATGCGCGCCGACCAGGTCGGCTCGTCCGGCGCATTCGGCGCGATCCCGGTGATCGCCGGCACCTTGCTCATCACCTTCATCGCCATGGTGGTGGCGGTGCCGACCGGTCTCATGATCGCGGTCTATCTCTCCGACTATGCCAGCAGCAGGGTGCGCAGCGTCTTCAAGCCGCTGGTGGAGATCCTGGCCGGCATCCCGACGGTGGTCTACGGCTTCTTCGCCGCCCTCACCATCGGCCCGATCTTCCGCCAGCTCGGCGAAGCGGTCGGCCTGACGGTCGCGTCGGAAAGCGCCCTCGCCGCCGGACTCATCATGGGCGTCATGATCATCCCGTTCGTGTCCTCGCTGTCGGACGACGTGATGAACGCGGTGCCGCAGTCGCTGCGCGACGGCTCGTTCGCGCTCGGCGCCACCAAGTCGGAGACCATAAAGCAGGTGGTGTTCCCGGCGGCGTTGCCCGGCATCGTCGGGGCGGTGCTGCTCGCCATCAGCCGCGCCGTCGGCGAGACCATGATCGTGGTGATGGCGGCGGGCCTTGCCGCCAACCTCACCGCCAATCCGCTGCAGGCGGTGACCACCGTGACAGTGCAGATCGTGACGCTGCTGGTCGGCGACCAGGAGTTCGACTCGCCGAAGACCCTGGCGGCCTTCGCGCTCGGCCTGCTGCTGTTCGTCGTCACCCTCATCCTCAACGTCATCGCGCTCAACGTGGTGCGCAGATATCGAGAGAAGTATGACTGACGCGGTCCTCATCGGCTCGGGAGCGGACTCTGGCGCCAAGCTGCGCCGGCCGGATCTATCGGAAAACCGGATCCGCGGCCGCTACGCGGCCGAGCGCCGGTTCCGGCTCTACGGCATGCTGGCGATCGGCTTCGCGGTGTTCATGCTGGGGTTCCTCGCCATCACCGTGGTGCTGCAGGGCTACAGCGCCTTCTGGCAGACCCGCATCGCGCTCGACGTCACGATCGACCCGGCCAAGGTCGATCCGCAGAACACCCGCCTGCCGGAGTCGCTGATGCTGGGCGACTACCAGGCCGTGGTGCGCGACTCGCTGCGCGGCCTGTTCCCAGAGGTCGACTCCCGCGCGGATCGCCGGGCACTCAACGACTTCCTCAGCAACGCCGCCGGCGACGACGTGCGCAGGCTGGTGCTGGAGAACCCCGCGCTGGTCGGCACCACGCAGCGCGTCGAGGTGCTGGCCGCGGACGAGATCGACATGCTGGCCAAGGGGCGCATCGATCGCGACGTGGTGGAGGCGGATCGCCCGATCGACGACCGGCAGATCGGCTGGTTCGACAGGCTGGAGGAAGAGGGCCGGATCGTCAGCAGCTTCAATCTCGATTTCTTCACCAGCGGCGATTCGCGCGAGCCGGAGCAGGCGGGCGTCGGCGGCGCCCTGATGGGCAGCCTGCTCACCATCCTCACGGCCCTCATCCTCTCGCTGCCGATCAGCGTGGCGGCCGCGATCTACCTGGAGGAGTTCGCGCCCAAGAACCGCATCACCGACATCATC
>DATFDU010000506.1:0-5185 GCA_035251915.1 Dongiaceae bacterium
GAGTCGAGCTTGGCATCGGCCGCGCCGTTCTCCAGATTCAGCGCCATCACCTCGTCGAACACGTCATGCAGCTTGCCGCGTTGGCCGCCGGTGCCCATGAACTCCACTGCTTCCTCGTAAGAGGTGTAGGTGAGGTTCTTCAGCACATCCTCATAGGTCGCCGCATCCAGCTTGAAGTGCGGCGCCATGATCTCCACCGCCTTCGCGTGATCCTTGTTGAAGAAGTCGATGGCGCGATAGACGCCGCGCAGGAACTTGCGGTACTTTTCTGGGTCGGCCTTGAGATCGTCGGTGCGCGCGACGATCACGTCGGTGATGAGGCCGGGAAAGTCGCGCGAGGAGGCGATGATGTAGGCGCCCTCCTTGTGCGAAGCCTTCAGCGCCTCGGTCAAGGTCGGCTCATAGACCGCGACGCCGGCGACATCCGGGTCGGCGAACACCGCGATCGCGTCGGCCGAAGCAATGTCCTTGAGCTTGAGGTCGGCGAAGGTCAGGCCCTCCTTCTTGAGCATGATCTGCGCGATCAGGCGCGCCGGCGTGTTGGGCTCGGCCGCGAACACCTTGCCCTTGAGGTCGCCCATGGTCTTGATGTCCTTCTGGACCAGGACGCCGTCGCCGCCCATCGAAATGTCGATGGTGCCGATGATGCGGCCCTGGGTCTCCGGCGTGCGCGGGCGGCCCTGATGCTCGCCGACCGTGCGCATGTCGCAGCCGATGTCGCCGCGCTCGAGTGCGGGCAGCACGTTGCCGCGGTCGTCGTCGAAGGTCTCTTCGACCGTCAGCCCCTCTTCCTTGAAATAACCCAACTCCTGCGCCAGGTAGACCGGCGCGAAGCCCGGCCAGAACGGATACGCGCATTTGATGGTCAGATCCTGCGCCGAAGCGCTCGACGCAAACATCCAGCTCGCCGCGATAGCGGCGATGCCGGTTCCAAGCCATTTGTTCATTGTTGCCCCTCCCTGTTGGATCAACGCCGATCCCGATCGTTCTGGTTTTCTTACGCCTTGAACTCCTTGCGCACGGCGGCGGTGATGTCGCGCCGGTATTGTTCCACCATGATCCGGCCCTTCTCCTTGGTCGCCGCCTTCGCCGAGGTGAGCGCGCCGGAAGAGGGCACCCACTCGCGATGCGGCGGAAACATGTCGTAGGGCGGAAAGTCGGCGGAGGGATGGTCGGGGATGAGATCCAGCCGCACCATCTCCGGGTAGTAGTGCAGCATCATGGAGGTCTCCATGACCGCCGCATGCTCCAGCGCCACGCCGGGGAAGTGATCCGGAAACACCTTCTTCAGCGTGTCCTCGGTGCAGAAGTCCCAGTATTCCAGGCGCATGACGCGCAGGCCGGTGTGGCCGCACTCGCGCATTGCAAGATCGATGCCTTCTGTCACGATCCATTGGTTCTCGTAATGGCCGACGATGGCGCAGACCTTGCGCACGCCGTGCCGCACCAGCTCGCGGATCACGTCGCGCACCATCGCGATCAGGGTCGAAGCGTCGAGATTGATGGTGCCGGCGAAGAACGGACCGCCGCCGGACTTGGGCATCGACTTGTAGCCAAAATGCAGGGTCGGCGCGACGATGCCGCCCACCTCCTCAGCCACTTCGCGCGAGACGGCCGCCGACATCAGCGCGTCGACCGAGAGCGGCAGATGCGGCCCGTGCTGCTCGGTTGCGCCGCAGGGCAGGAAAACCACCGGATTCTTCGCGACCCGGTCGCGAAACTCCGGCCAGGACATCTGCTCCATCATGACCGTGCTCATCTGCGCCTCCGTGCCACCGCGTCCGCCAGCACGCACATGATCTCGAACATGAAGGTCGCGCCGACCAGGGCGGTGTTGCCGCTGAGATCGAAGGGCGGCGAGACTTCCACCACGTCGCCACCGACCAGCTCCAGACCCTGCAGCCCGCGCACCACTTCCTGCGCCTCGCGCGTGGTCATGCCGCCGATCTCCGGCGTGCCGGTGCCGGGTGCATACACGGGATCGAGCCCGTCGACATCGAAGCTGACATAGGTCGGGCCATCGCCCACCACGCGGCGCGTGATCTCGATCACCTTCGCCGGGCCGAGCTTGGTGAACTCCTCCATGTAGATGACGCGCATGCCGGAGCTCTCGGCGAACTCCATATCAGCGGAGGAATAGATCGAGCCGCGGATGCCGATCTGCACCGTGCGCTTGGGGTCGAGCAATCCCTCTTCCACCGCGCGGCGGAACGGCGTGCCGTGGGTGTATTTGTTGTCGCCGAAATAGCGGTCGTTGGTGTCGGAGTGCGCGTCGAAATGCACCATGCCGATCGGCCGCCCCTTCGCAATGGCGCGGTAGATCGGCAGCGTGATGAGGTGATCGCCACCCGCCGACAGCGGCACCGCGCCGGCCGCGTGGACCTTGGCATAGAACTTCTCGACGCGTCCCAGCGTGTCCATCAGGTCGATCGGATTGACCGGCGCGTCGCCCAGGTCCGCGATGCGCGCCAGGTCATAGGGCGCGATCCGGCTGACGTGATGCACCTTGCGCATGAAGCTCGACATGTTGCGGATTTCGCGCGGCCCGTGGCGCGCGCCGGCGCGATTGGTGGTGCCCCCGTCCCACGGCACGCCGATCAGCGCGATGTCGAGGCGCGCCGGATCGGTCACGTGCGGCAGGCGCATGAAAGTCGGAATGGCGCCGAAGCGCGGCACCAGGGCCGCGTCGACCGGCTGCGGATTGTGTTCGTTCACGAGGTGAATCCCAGAAAAGCCCTGCTGCAGGCTCCCATAACCGGACAGTTGCGAAAAATAGCGAATAGAGGAACTATGTTTTCGGATTTAAGAAAGTAATCGGATGGCCGCGCCGACCCTGCACGACGTCGACCTGAAGCTCCTGCGGGTATTCGCGGCGGTGGTCGAGCATGGCGGCTTCGGACCGGCCCAGGCAGTCCTCAACATCAGCCTCTCCCGGCTCAGTTCCATGATCGCGGAGTTGGAACGGCGGCTAGGAATGCGGCTGTGCCATCGCGGGCGGGTCGGCTTCCGCCTGACCGACAAGGGCGCTCAAGTCTACCAGTCCAGCCTGCGGCTGATGAACAACCTGGAGGGGTTCCGGGCCGAGGTGGGCGCCCTGCGCGGACGCCTGGTCGGCAACCTTTCGATCGGCATGGTGGACAACATCGTCAGCAACCCGGAATGCCGTTTGAGCGAGGTCATCAGCCGGTTCTGCGCTCGCGACCAGGAGGTGCGGGTCTCGCTCCATATCGACGCGCCGCCGGAGCTGGAGCAGCGCGTGATGGATGGTCGCCTCGATCTTGTCATCGGCGCGTTTCATCATGCGCTGCCGGCGCTCGACTACCGCCTGTTGTTCGACGAGGAACAGACGCTGTATTGCGGCGCCGGCCACCCGCTGTTTCGTCGCGCCGATGCGTCGGTTTCGCTCGAGGATGTCAGCGCCTGCGCCTATGCCGGACGCGGCTATCCGGAGGAGAAGCTCCCCCTTCAGCTGAAGCCGGCGACCACGTCGGATTCCATGGAGGGCTTGGCAATGTTCGTTTTGTCAGGCCGCTTCATCGCATTCCTGCCGACGCACTACGCGTTGCAGTGGGTCGAGCGAGGACAGATGCGTCCCATCCTCCCCCGCCGCCTCGCATATCGCTCGCAATTTCATGCCGTGACTCGCAAGGCCGGCGCGCCGACGCTGGTGATGCGCGCCTTCCTCAATGACCTGGCGGAGGCGCATTCCAAGCGGCGACCGGGACGGAAGATGGCCTAGCCGGTGCCCTACGTCCGCTTCCAGCTGGTGCCCTGCGGGCCGTCTTCCAGGATGATGCCCTTGGCGGCCAGATCCTGGCGGATGCGGTCGGCTTCGGCGAAGTTCTTGGCCTTGCGCGCCTGCTTGCGGGCTTCGATCCGGCGCTCAATCTCGGCCGGATCGACGCCGTCGGTCGCTTGCAGCCAGGCGGATGGATGCTGTTGCAGCAGGCCCATGAGGGCGCCGGCGCCGAGCAGATCCGCCTTGGCCGCGCGGATCTCGGCTGCACTCGTTGCCTTATTGAGCTTCGACAACAGCTCGTGCATTTCCGAAATTGCCAGCGGCGTGTTGAGATCGTCCGCCAGGGCCGCCAGCAAGTGGCTCGACGCCTCGGGCTTCGCGTCCACGCCGGCATGCTTCTGCAAAGCGCCATAGAAGCGGTCGAGCTGGGCCTTCGCCTCCTTGATGCCGTCGCGCGTGATGTCGGTCGGCTGCCGGTAGTGCGAGGACAGCAGCGCCAGGCGGATCGCTTCGCCGCGATGTCCTTCCTCCAGCAGCTCGTGCACGGTGAAATAGTTGCCGAGCGATTTCGACATCTTCTGCCCGTTCACCTGCACGAAGCCGTTGTGCATCCAGGTCTTGGCCATCACCGGCGTGCCATGCGCGCAGCGGCTCTGCGCGATCTCGTTCTCGTGGTGCGGGAAGATGAGGTCGATGCCGCCGCCATGGATGTCGAACACCTCGCCCAGCAGTGCGCCCGACATGGCGGAGCATTCGATGTGCCAGCCAGGGCGGCCACGGCCCCACGGCGAATCCCAGCCTGGCTGGTCCGCCGTGCTCGGCTTCCACAGCACGAAGTCGGCCGGATGCCTCTTGTACGGCGCGACTTCCACGCGGGCGCCGGCGATCATGTCGTCGAGGGAGCGGCGCGACAGCTGGCCATAGTCCGGCATCGCCGGCACGTTGAACAGCACGTGGCCTTCGGCCGCGTAGGCGAAACCCTTGGCGACCAGCGTCTCCATGATCGCGATCATCTGCGGCACAAACTCGGTCGCGCGCGGCTCCTGGGTCGGCCGCATCGCGTTCAGCGCGCCCATGTCATCGTGATAGAACCTGGTGGTGCGCGCCGTGAGGTCGGCGATGCTCTCGCCGTTCGCCTTGGCCGCGTCCATGATCTTGTCTTCGATGTCGGTGATGTTGCGCACATAGGTGACGTGCTCCGCGCCGTAGGTGTGGCGCAGCAGCCGGAACAGCGTATCGAACACCACCACCGGCCGCGCATTGCCGATATGCGCATAGTCGTAGACGGTCGGGCCGCAGACATACATGCGCACGTTCCTGGCATCGATCGGCGCGAACGCCTCCTTCTCGCGCGTCAGCGTGTTGTAGAGGTGGATGGTCACGCCGTCTCTCCCTTCAGGCGCTTCAGCGCGCGGTCGCGGCCGATCAGCGGCAGCAGCAGCTTCA
>DATFDU010000507.1:0-5149 GCA_035251915.1 Dongiaceae bacterium
ATACGGCTTGCGCCTGTGTGAGGTGGTGCCGTCCGATCCGGCTTCGCCCTCCACGACATTGGGCGTCGCCGAAGCCACCGCGGCGGAGCTGGAGCGGCGCCTGGAATCGCAGCATCCGATCGTGGTGGCGATGGGATCGGGCCGCACCCTGCGCGCTGCGGTCGAGCAGTTGCCGCCGATGGAATGCCCACAGCACAAGATTGTGTCGCTCGTCGGCAACATCGCGCCCGACGGCTCGGCCTCGTTCTACGACGTCATCATGCGCATCGCCGATGCAGTGAAGGCGCCGCACTATCCGCTGCCGCTGCCGGTCATCGCCTCGACCGTGCACGAGAAGGCGCTGTTCCTGGCACAGAAGTCGGTCATCAGCGTGATCGATCTCGCCAGGCAGGCCGACGTCACCTTTGTCGGCGTCGGCCAGATGGGCGACAGCGCGCCGCTGGTACAGGACGGTTTCGTCAGCACAGCCGAAATGCGCGCGCTGATGAAGGCCGGCGCGGTGGGCGAGATCGTCGGCTGGGCGTTCGATGCCGAGGGCAGGCTGATCGAAGGCCACACCAATGACCGGGTGGCGAGCGTCGCGCTCGACCAGCCGGCCGAGCGCCTGGTCATCGCGGTCGCCATGGGCGTGTTCAAGGCCAAGGCGCTGAAGGCCGCGCTGGCCGGCAGGTTCATCACTGGTCTCATCACCAACGAGACCACGGCTGAGCTGTTGCTCTAGTTTGGGACGCCTTCTCGCGGAAATCCCATCGTCATTTCAAATTCTTGGCCGCTCATGCTGCGCAGCAGCATGGAATCCGCCTTGACTCTTGGCATCTCCGGATTGAGTATATGCCCGCTTAATTGGCAAATGCTCATATATAAGAGCTGGATGGGAGGACCTATGAAACCGATGCTCCGCGCCCTGTCGGGCGCGTGCGTGCTGTCCGCTTTGGCGTTTCCGGCCGCAGCAGACACCAAGCTCACCATCGCGACCGTGAACAACGGCGACATGATCCGCATGCAAAAGCTGACGGATGACTTCACATCGAAGAATCCGGACATCAGCCTGGAATGGGTCACGCTGGAAGAGAACGCGTTGCGCCAGAAGGTGACGACCGACATCGCCACCAAGGGCGGCCAGTTCGACGTGCTTACCATCGGCACCTACGAGGTGCCGATCTGGGCCAACAAGGGCTGGCTGGTGCCGCTCGAGAATCTCGGCGCCGACTATGACGTCGACGATCTGCTGCCGGCGATCCGCTCCGGCCTCTCGGTCGACGGCAAGCTCTATGCCGCGCCGTTCTACGGCGAGAGCTCAATGGTGATGTATCGCACCGACCTGTTCCAGAAGGCCGGCCTCACCATGCCGGATGCGCCGACCTGGGATTTCATCGCCGATGCGGCGCGCAAGATCACCGGCGACGGCGTCTATGGCATCTGCCTGCGCGGCAAGGCCGGCTGGGGCGAGAACATGGCGTTCCTGACCGCGACCGCCAACTCGTTCGGTGCACGCTGGTTCGACGAGGAATGGAAGCCGCAGTTCGATCAACCGGAATGGAAGGACACGCTGGAGTTCTACACCAAGCTGATGAAGGACGCCGGCCCTCCGGGCGCTTCGTCCAACGGCTTCAACGAGAATCTCGCGCTGTTCAATTCCGGCAAGTGCGGCATGTGGATCGACGCCACGGTCGCGGCCTCCTTCGTCACCAATCCGAAGGAATCGAAGGTCGCGGACAAGGTCGGCTTCGCCCTCGCGCCGGACAACGGCCTCGGCAAGCGCGGCAACTGGCTGTGGGCGTGGTCGCTGGCGGTGCCGGCCGGCTCGCAGAAGACCGAGGCGGCGCAGAAGTTCATCGCCTGGGCGACCAGCAAGGACTACCTGAAGCTGGTCGCGGAAAAGGAAGGCTGGGCCAACGTGCCGCCCGGCACCCGCACCTCGCTCTACGAGAACCCGGACTACCAGAAGGCGGCGCCGTTCGCGAAGATGACGCTGGACTCGATCAACTCCGCCGACCCGACCAAGCCGACCGTGAAGCCGGTGCCGTACGTCGGCGTGCAGTTCGTGGCGATCCCTGAATTCCAGGGCCTCGGCACCCAGGTCGGCCAGCTGTTCTCGGCCGCGCTGTCGGGCGACACCACGGTCGACCAGGCTTTGCAGAGTGCCCAGGCGATTGCCACCCGCGAGATGACCAAGGCAGGCTATATCAAGTAACCATCTGCCTCCCATCTCCCCTTGCCGCCCGGCCTCGCGCAGGGCCGGGCGGCACCTTTCTTCCCGGATGAGCGCACGACAACGCTCACCCACTCCCGTCATCCCAAGGCTTGGCCTTGGGATCCACGAGTTTGCTTCAGGCGACTGAGCGTTGCCGCGACAAACTCGTGGATGGCAAGGCCAAGCCTTGCCATGACGAACTGAGAAGGCGTTGCGGTTCGAGGTTCCGTCCGATGGCCACACGTCAGACCCGAGTCCTTGCCCACGCGGCGACGGCGCCATCCACCCTGGTGCTGTTCCTGTGGATGATCGTGCCGCTGGCCATGACCATCTGGTTCTCGCTGCTGCGCTATTCGCTGCTCGATCCGGGCAACGAAAGCTTCATCGGGCTTCTCAATTACGAATACTTCCTGAGCGACCCCGCCTTCTTCACCGCGATGTTCAACACGCTGAAGCTGGTGGGCGGCGTGCTCCTCATCTCGGTGGTCGGCGGCACGCTCCTGGCGCTGCTGCTGGACCAGCCGTTCTGGGGCCGCGGCATCGTACGCCTGATGGTGATCGCGCCGTTCTTCGTCATGCCGACGGTGAGCGCGCTCATCTGGAAGAACCTGCTGATGCATCCGGTGCAGGGATTGTTTGCCTGGATCGCCAGCGTGTTCGGCCTCCAGCCCATCGACTGGTTCGCCGAGGCGCCGCTGACCGCCATTGTGCTGATCGTCGCCTGGCAGTGGCTGCCGTTCGCGACCCTGATCCTCCTGACCGCCATCCAGTCGCTGGACGAGGAGCAGAAGGAAGCCGCGGAGATGGACGGCACGCCGCCCTTGTCGTTCTTCTTCTACATCGTGCTGCCGCACCTGGCGCGGCCGATCACGGTCGTGATCCTGATCGAGACCATCTTCCTCTTGAACGTGTTCGCCGAGATCCTGGTCACGACCGGCGGCGGCCCCGGCAACCTCACCACCAACATTCCGTTCCTGGTCTATGCCCAGGCGCTGCTGCAGTTCGATGTCGGCGGTGCATCGGCCGGCGGCATCGTCGCCGTGGTCCTTGCCAACATCGTCGCCTTTTTCCTGGTGCGGATGATCGGCCGCAATCTGGAGGCCTGAGATGGCGCGCGCTCATTCCGTCCAACGCAAGACCGTCACCACCGCCGCCAGTTGGCTGGTCGGGCTCATCATCTTTTTTCCGATCCTGTGGATGGCGGTCACCAGCTTCAAGACCGAGCTCGAGGCGGTGAACATTCCACCCACCTTCCTCGCCTTCGACTGGACCATCGAGAATTACGAGATCGTGCAGGAGCGCTCGAACTATCTGCGCTTCGTCGGCAACTCGATCCTGCTGGCAGTCGGCTCCACGCTGGTCGGGCTGCTGTTCGCGATCCCCGCCGCCTGGGCCATGGCCTTCGCGCCCGGCAAGCGCACCAAGGACCTGCTGCTGTGGATGCTGTCCACCAAGATGATGCCGCCGGTCGGCGCCCTCATTCCGATCTATCTGCTATTCCGCGATATGGGCCTGCTCGATTCGCGCGGCGGATTGATCGCAGTGCTGTTCCTGCTGAACCTGCCGATCCTGATCTGGATGCTGTTCACCTATTTCAAGGAGATCCCGGGCGAGATTCTGGAGGCGGCGCGCATGGACGGTGCGACTTTGTGGCGCGAGATCGTCTATGTGCTGGCGCCGATGGCGATCCCCGGCATCGCTTCGACCGTGCTGCTGAACATCATCCTGGCGTGGAACGAGGCGTTCTGGACGCTGAACCTGACGACCTCGGACGCCGCGCCTTTGACGGTCTTCATCGCATCCTATTCGAGCCCCGAAGGCCTGTTCTGGGCCAAGCTGTCCGCTGCCTCGACCCTCGCCATCGCGCCGATCCTGGTGCTGGGCTGGTTCTCGCAGAAGCAGCTGGTGCGCGGCCTCACCTTCGGCGCCGTGAAATGATCGGGGGACATCATGGGTAGGATCCAGCTCAAAGGCGTGCGCAAGGCATTCGGCGACGTCGTCATCATCCCGTCCATCGACCTCGACATCGGCGACGGCGAGTTCGTGGTGTTCGTCGGCCCATCCGGCTGCGGCAAGTCCACCCTGCTGCGCCTGATCGCAGGTCTCGAGGACGTGACCAGCGGCGCCATCGCCATCGACGGCGTCGACATGACGAATGTGCCGCCGGCTAAGCGCGGCCTTTCCATGGTGTTCCAGTCCTACGCGCTCTATCCCCACATGAGCGTGCGCAGCAACATCGCCTTCGGACTCAAGATGGCGGGCGAGTCGCCGCAGGTCATCAAGCAGAAGGTCGAGAAGGCGGCGGCGACGCTCAACCTCAGCTCATACCTCGACCGCAAGCCGAGGCAATTGTCCGGCGGCCAGCGCCAGCGCGTCGCCATCGGCCGCGCCATCGTGCGCGAGCCCAAGGCTTTCCTGTTCGACGAGCCGCTGTCCAACCTCGACGCAGCGCTTCGGGTGCAGATGCGCCTCGAGATCACGCAGCTGCACCAGGCTCTTGCCACCACCATGATCTACGTGACCCACGACCAGGTCGAAGCCATGACCATGGCGGACAAGATCGTGGTCCTGAACGCCGGCAACATCGAGCAGGTCGGTGCGCCATTGGAGCTCTACAACAACCCCGCCAACCTGTTCGTCGCCGGCTTCATCGGCTCGCCCAAGATGAACCTGCTGCAGGGCGACGTCGCGAAGAAGCACAACGCGGTGACCATTGGCGTGCGGCCGGAGCATATCGCGGCGTCGCGCGAGCGCGGCGACTGGCAGGGCGTGGTGCGCGTGGCGGAGCATCTCGGCTCCGATACCTTCCTGCATATCGATGCCGAGGTCGTCGGCCGGATCACAGCGCGCGCCCCGGGCGAGCTGGCGCTGGCCGCCGGCGACAAGGTGGCGCTGACGCCGCGGCCGGACCGCATCCATCGCTTCGATGCCGACGGCAAGGCGATGCGCGCCTGA
>DATFDU010000508.1:0-2132 GCA_035251915.1 Dongiaceae bacterium
TCGCACATGATGCGCTCGATCACGTCACGCCGCAGCCGGTCCTCCGCCGTCAGGCGGCGGCCGCGCTGGATCGCGAACGAGCCGGCTTCGATCCTGCGGCGATACTCGCCGACCTGCGTCGTGTTCTGCACATAGGCCTGCGGCAGGGTGCCGACGGCCGACGCGCCGAATCCGATCAGGGTCGCGCACTGATCGCTCGTGTATCCCTGGAAGTTGCGGTGCAACGTTCCGGCATCGAGGCAGCGCACCAGCCGGTCGTCCGGCCTGGCGAAATGGTCCAGGCCGATGCGGCGGTAGCGGGCTTCCGTCAGGCTCTGCGTGATCGCTCCGAACTGCGCCAGCCGCTGCTGCGGGTTGGGCAGCGCCGAGGTCTCGATCATGCGCTGGTGTTTCTTCATCCACGGCACATGGGCATAGCCGAACACCGACAGCTGGTCCGGCGCCAGCTGCAGCGCCTGCGCCACGGTGTCCTCGCACGAGACCACCGTCTGATGCGGCAGGCCATAGATCAGGTCGAAATTGACCGCCTCGATCCCCATGCTGCGCAGCTTGTCGGTGGCGCGCGCGGTCTGCTCGTAGCTCTGGATCCGGTTGATCGCCTTCTGCACCGTCGAGTCGAAGGACTGCACGCCGAGGCTGGCGCGCGTGACGCCGCTGTTGCCGAGCGAACGGATCATGTCGTCGGTGATCCGGCGTGGGTCGATCTCGACCGCGATCTCCGCGCCGGGCAGGATCTCGAAGCAGTCGCGCAGCGTGTCCATCAGCCCGCGGAACGCCTCCGGCGCTATGATGGTCGGCGTGCCGCCGCCCCAATGGATGTGGCGCACCTTCATGCGCTGCGGCAGCGCGGCGGCCACCATCCGGATCTCCGCTTCCAGCGCTCGCAGATAGGCTTCGATCGGACTGTAGCTGGCGACGATCCGGGTGTGGCAGCCGCAATACCAGCACATGGTCTGGCAGAACGGCACATGCAGGTAGAGCGACAAGCTGCCATCGGCCGGCAGGCCAGTCAGCAGCGTCTGGTATTCGGCGTCGTCGATCGTGTGGACGAAGTGCGGCGCGGTCGGATAGCTGGTGTAGCGCGGCGCCCGCTGGCCCTCGAAACGCGCGATGATGTCGGGTCGGATTGGCTTTATGAGGCCCATGGTGATCCTCTGGAAAGAGCGGGATGCCCGCGGGCAGTATTTGCCTACTCCGCCGGCTTGGTCGCAGTGCGCGCCGCCGGCACGGTCTGCTTGACAAGTGGCCGGCCGCGCCACAGGCGGTAAGCGAACCAGGCCAGCATCGCGCCGCCGGCGCTGAACACGATATCGCCCGGCACGCGCAGCCACACCAGCGCCTCGATGATCGGCTGGTGCATGAACTCGGCCGAGCGGGCATACCACATGCCTTCGGTGACGCTGGCCCAGGCCTGCAACGCGCCGACTGGCAGCAGCGACAGGAACACCATGCCGCCGAGGCCGAGGTTGAGCAGCCAGAAGGTCGCTTTCAGCGAGCGGTCGCTCCACGCCAGCCGCGCGCTCAAGCCCCGTAGGCAGAACAGCATCAGGCCGATGCCGAGCATGCCGTAGACTCCGAACAAAGCGCTGTGCGCGTGCGTCGCCGTGGTGTTGAGACCTTGGATATAGTAGAGCGAGATCGGCGGGTTGATCATGAAGCCGAACACGCCGGCGCCGAGCAGATTCCAGAACGCCACCGCCACGAAGAACAGGATCGGCCAGCGATAGGTCTCGACCCACGGCGCCGCCTTGCTGTGGCGATAGGTCTCGAACCCTTCGAAGCCGAGCAAAGCCAGCGGCACCACCTCGAGCGCGGAGAACACCGCGCCCACCGCGATCACGCTGGTCGGCGTGCCGCTCCAGTAGAGGTGGTGCAGCGTGCCGAGGATGCCGCCGGTCAGGAAGATGATGGTGGCGAACAGCACCGCGCCGTTGGCGACACTCGAGCGAACCAGGCCGAGCTTGACGAACAGCAGGGCGATCACCGCGGTGGCAAAGACCTCGAAGAAGCCTTCGACCCACAGATGCACCACCCACCAGCGCCAGTATTCCACCATCGACAGGCTGGTGTGCTGGCCCCAGGTCAGGCCGGCGCCATAGAACAGCCCGATGGCGATGGTCGACAGGAACAGG
>DATFDU010000509.1:0-8269 GCA_035251915.1 Dongiaceae bacterium
GGGTTCCTGGCGATCGAGCATGTGCTGCTGACGGGCGCGACCGCGATCAACGCGACCGGCAACGGGTCAAACAACGAGCTGACCGGCAACAGCGGCGCCAACAAGCTGGATGGCGGTATTGGCGCCGACACCCTGATCGGCGGCAACGGTGCCGATACCTACACTGTCGACAATGCCGGCGACCTGGTCGTCGAGGCGGCCGGCGGCATCGATACCGTCCTGAGCTCGATCGACTATACCCTGACCGACTTTGTCGAGAAGCTGACCCTGACCGGAAAGGATGATATCGACGGCGCGGGCAACACGCTCAACAACACCCTGCTCGGGAACGATGGCGCCAATGTGCTCGACGGCCTTGGCGGCAACGACACCATGACGGGCGGGAAGGGCGACGACACCTACGTCGTCGATTCCGTGATGGACGTGGTGAATGAGACCATCGCCAACGGCAGCGGCGGCGGCGTCGATACGGTGGAGAGCAGCGTCACGTTCTCCCTGGCGACGCGCGTCAACATCGACAACCTCACGCTGGTCGGTGGCAGCGACATCAACGGCACCGGCAATGCGCTCGCCAACACCATCCTCGGCAATGGCGGCGGCAACATCCTCGACGGCGGCGCCGGTGCGGACATCCTCAAGGGCGGCGCCGGCAACGACACCTATGTCCTCGACAACGCCGCCGACACGGTCGACGAAGAAGCCAACGCCGACACCGGAGATGCGGTGAAGTCGAGCGCTCTCATCGGCGCTGCGTTCGCCGGCGTTGAGAACTACACTTACACCGGCACCAAGGCCTGGGCGTTCATCGGCACCACCGACGCCAACCAGATCAGCGGCGGCAGCGTCAACGACTCGCTGAACGGTGGCCAAGGCAGCGACACGCTGCTAGGCAACGGCGGAAATGATTCGCTGACCGGCGCAGAAGGTCATGACCTACTGGACGGCGGCACCGGCGACGACAAGATGAGCGGCGGCAGCGGCAACGACACTTACGTCGTCAACGCCGTCGGGGACGCGATCGTTGAGGGAGGCGGGGAAGGCGCTGAAGACAGGATCATGTCGTCGGTCTCGGTCAACCTCCTGTCCACCCTCGCCGAGATCGAGTACATCGTCCTGACCGGCGCGACGGCGATCAACGCCACCGGCAACGCCGCCGCCAACCATCTCACCGGCAATGACGCCGCCAACAAGCTGGATGGCGGCGAGGGCGCCGACACGATGATCGGCGGAAATGGCGCTGACACCTATACTGTCGAGGACTTCGGCGACGTGGTGGAAGAAATCACCGCTGGCGCTGCCGGCGGGATCGATCTGGTCATCACCTCCATCGACTACACGCTGACCGCCAACGTTGAAAAGCTGACCCTGGCCATGGGCGCCGGAGACGTCGGCGGCACCGGCAACACGCTCAGCAACACCCTGCTCGGCAACGAAGGCGCCAACGTCCTGGACGGCGGCGCCGGCAACGACACCATGACCGGCGGCAAGGGCGACGATACCTATATCGTGAACGTGGCCGGCGACGTGGTGAATGAGACGATCGCGGCCGGTGGCGGTACGGATGAAGTGCAGAGCGCCGTCACCTTCAACCTGGCAACGAGAGTCAACATCGAGAACCTGACGCTGACCGCGGACGCTACCATCCACGGCACGGGCAACGCGCTCAACAACCACATCATCGGCAGCGATGGGGCCAACAAGCTCGACGGCGCGGCAGGCAACGACGTGCTGGAAGGTGGCCTCGCGAACGACACGCTCATTGGCGGCCTCGGCAATGATCTGCTGATCGGCGGCCTGGGCGCTGACAGTCTGAATGGCGGCGCCGGAGTCGACACGTTCGACTACAACCTCATCGAGGAAGCGGGCGATATCATCAGTGGCTTCGTCAAGGGGATTGGCGGCGACATCCTCAATCTTGCCGACCTGCTTGAAGTGGACTTTGGTATCGACGGCAGCACGGCATTTGCCGGCGGCTACCTAGACTTCTTCTTCGATGGGACGAATACGCAGGTGCGCGTCGATGAGAATGGGAGCATGGACAACGTGACTGTACTGACGACGCTTCTCAACGTCTCGTTGCTAGAGACAGACACGGCCAACTTCATCGTCAGCAACGTCTAAGCCACCATCAGCTCCACGTCCGCCGCCTCCAGGGCCTGCGCCAGCTCTGCGGGCGGCGGGGCGTCGGTCACCAGCAGGTCGATCTCGGCCAGCGGGCAGGCGGCGATCAGGCCCTTGGCGGTGAACTTGCTGGCGTCGGCGGCGACGATCACGCGCTCGGCGCGCTCGACCAGCACGCGGCACACCTCGACCTCGCACATGTGGTGATCCATCACGCCGAACTCACGGCTGATCGCGGCGGCGGAGAGGATCGCGGTCTCGGCGGTGAATTGCGCGAGATAGGTGAGGCAGGCCGGGCCGTAGGCGGCGCAGTCGTCGGCCCGCACCTCGCCGCCCGCCAGGAATACCCGGTTGCCGTCGCCCGGCGCCAGCATCTGCGCCACCGGCGCGGAGATGGTGACGGTGGTGAGGTTGCGATGCCCGCGCAGCCCTTCGGCGACGTAGAGCGTGGTGGAGCCGCTGTCGATCAGCAGCGATTCGCCGTCCTTGATCTCGCGCGCGATCGCCTGGGCGATGCGCTTCTTGGCGCCCATGTTGGCGGCCATGCGGCGCTGCAGCGGCTCGTCGTCGCGGCTCTCCGGCCACAGCACGTTGCCGTGCTGCTTGACCAGGATGCCCTTGGCGGCGAGCGTGCGCACGTCGCGCCGGATGGTCTCGGTCGACACTTGCAGCGCGTCGGCGAGCGCCGTCACGCTCATCACGCGGTCGCGGCGCAGGCGCTCCACCAGGTCCTCCTGGCGGGAGTTCAGGCGCAGCGATGTCCAGCCTTCTTCCGATGCCATGGGTTTCCCCTAGGTGATGTCCGCGCCGGCCGAGATGCCGAGGCGGCGGCGGAAGCGGTCGGCCCAGGCGCGCAGCAGCCGGTCCGCGACGATTCCAAGGAACGCAACGCACAATCCGGCGATGATGCCGCGCCCGGTGTCGACCGTGGTCAGCGCGATGTAGACTTCCTGGCCCAGGTCGCGCGTGCCGACCAGCGCGGTGATGACCAGCATCGACAGCGCGAACAGGATGGTCTGGTTGATGCCGAGCATGATCTCCGGCATGGCGAGCGGCAGCTGCACCCGCCACAGAGTCTGCCGCCGCGTGCATCCGGCGGCGACCGCGGCTTCGATCAGATGCGGCGGCACCTGACGGATGCCGTGGATGGTGTAGCGGATCGCCGGGGTGACCGCGAAGGCGACGATGGCGATCAGCGCGGTCACGTCGCCGACGCGGAACAGCATCACCACCGGGATGAGATAGACGAAGGAGGGCAGCGTCTGCAGCGTATCGACCACCACGCGCTGCACCCGGTCGAACCAGTCGCTGCGGGTCGCGATCACGCCGAGCGGAATGCCGATCAGGCAGGAGATGAAGGCGGAGATGGCGCAGAGATAGACCGTGGTCATTGCCTTGTCCCACAAGCCGACCGCGGCGATGAAGGCGATCAGCAGACCGCACAGCAGCGCCAGGTTCCAGTCGCGCAACCGCCAGCCGGCATAGGCCGCGATCAGGACAGCCCCCGCCCACGGCATTGCAAGCAGCGCGCCCTTGAGCGGGTTCAGCAACTGCAGCAGCAGAACCGTGCGGACGGCCTCGAAATAGTCGAAGAAATTGATGTTGATCCACCGGACCAGCGCGTCCCACATCGGCGCGGTGGTCACAGTCATTCCCTCCGGGACGCCGGCGAAGAACGGCACGGCGCGGCCGAGCAAGGTGGTCGCGGCCAGTACGGCAATGCTGGCCAGCAGGTAGGGATGCCGGCGATGGAACGGCGTGCCGGGTCGATAGAGATCGGGCTTGGAGTCGGCCGCGGCGTGGCTCAAGCGATCGAGCGCGATGGCGAGCGCGGTGATGGCAAGGCCGGCCTCCAGCCCGACGCCGATCTTCTGGCTGCGCAACGCGAACAGCACGTCGAAACCGAGCCCGTCGGCCCCGACCATCGAGGCGATGATCACCATGTTGAGGGTCAGCATGATGACCTGGTTGACGCCGACCATCAGGGTCGGCTTGGCGCTGGGCAGCAGGATGCGCCACAGCATCTGCCGCCGCGTGCAGCCGGTCATCCGCCCCAGCTCCTCGATCTCGGTGGGCACGCGATGCAGCGCCAGGGTGGTCGCGCGCACCATCGGCGGCATGGCGAAGGCGACAGTCGCGATCAGCGGCGTCACCGGCGTGAAGCCGAACAGGAACAGGATCGGAATGATGTAGGCGAAGGCCGGAATCGTCTGCATCAGGTCCAGCAGCGGCCGCACGACGTAGAGGTCGAAGCGCGGATGGCGATAGGCGGCGATGCCGATCACCAGCCCCAGCAGCACGCCGACCGGCACGCACACCGTGACCAGCGCGAGCGTGAGCATGGCGCGGTCCCACTGCCCGAACAGCGCGAGATAGAAGAAGCACAGGAACGCGACGATGGCCGTGCGTTTGCCGCCGAAGGCGTAGCCCATCAAGGTGACGGCGGCGAGGACACCGACCCAGGAGAGGCGCGGCACCGCGGTGGCGCTTTCGCCCGCGCCGATGGTGAAGCCCTCGGCGAAAACGCCGACGGCGAGATCCAGCGGCACCTGCAAAGCCGCCGAAACGGCGCGGGTGACCGGCGTGATGACATCGATGACGGCCTTGGAGAGCGCGGTGATCTCCTTGGCCAACGGCAGCACCCAGCCCTTCGGATAGTTGGCCGCCCAGCTTGCGACCTGCGGATGAAGCGCGACCGCCACCGTGCCGGCGATCAACGCGGCCCAGACGAGCGCCGGCCAGATGCTCCGGCGCTGCTGCGGAAGGTACAGCGCGACGTCGGTCACGGCGGCGATCCGTTGCCGCTGCGGCCCAGCAGCATGTCGAGGATCGGCCCGGGCGCGATCTCGCCCACCATGCGGCTGTCGGCATCCACCACGGCGAAGGGCTTGCCGGTCTCGATGATCTGGCCCGCCACCGCGCCGATCTTGTCGGTGTCGCGGACCGTGCCGACCAGGGTGTGCGCGGCGTTGAGCGGCTGCATCAGGCTCCTGACCGACATCACCTTGCTGCGCTGGACGTCGCGCGTGAACTCCGCGACATAGTCGGTGGCCGGATGCAGGATCAGCTCCTCCGGCGTGCCGACCTGGACCAGCGCGCCGTCCTTCATGATGGCGATGCGGTCGGCGAGCCGGATCGCCTCGTCGAAATCGTGCGTGATGAAGATGATGGTCTTCTTGAGAACCGCCTGCAGGCGCTGCAGCTCCGCCTGCATCTCGCGCCGGATCAGCGGATCCAATGCGGAGAACGGCTCGTCCAGAAACCACAGCTCCGGGCCCACGGCGAGCGAGCGCGCGATGCCGACGCGCTGCTGCTGCCCGCCGGACAGCTGGCGCGGATAGGAGAGCTCGCGGCCCTTGAGGCCGACCAGCTCGATGACCTCGCGCGCGCGGGCGATGCGCTTGGATTTGGGTATGCCCTGGATCGCCAGCGGAAAGGCGACGTTGTCCAGCACGCTGAGGTGCGGCAGCAGCGCGAAGTTCTGGAACACCATGCCCATCTTGTGGCGGCGGATCTCGATCATCTCGCGCTCGCCGGCCTTCAACAGGTCGCGCCCTTCGAACAGGATCTCGCCTGCGGTGGGCTCGATCAGGCGCGACAGGCAGCGGAGCAAGGTGGACTTGCCCGAACCGCTGAGGCCCATGACGATGAAGATCTCGCCTTCCGGCACATCCAGGCTGACATCGCGCACCGCGCCGACCAGGCCGGCGGCGGCGAGCGCCTCGGCGTCGGGCGTTGCGCGGTCCTTCAGAAAGGTCTCGGCATCCTGCCCGAACAGCTTCCAGATGTGGCGGCAGGAGAGCCTCACCGGGTGCTGCCCGGGGCCGTCGATCCTCCGCTGCTGCTCCGCCAATGCCATCTCCGCTGCCCCCACGACCTTCCCCGGATCAGTTTGTCTCCGACGAAACGGGCCGGCAAGCGTTACACTTGCCGGCCCGTCGATGTGCCGCTATCGGCTGGGCGCTACTGGCCTGCCCACTTCTTGATCTTGTCCTGGTTCGCGGCCACCCAGGCGCCCGCCACCTCTTCCAGGCTCTTGCCATCCAGATCGACCTGGGAGATCAGCGCATTCATCTCGGCCGCTTCGAACTGGTAGTTCTTGGCGATGCTGTGGGCGACCGGCCACTTGTCCTTCATGCCGGCCCAGGCATATTTCCAGATCTCGCCGAACGGCTTGCCGCAATCATAGGCCATGTCCTTGTTCATGCCCCATGCCGGATCGTTGTAGCACTCGCTGGTATACTCCGGAAACTCGACCCACTCGCCTTCGTATTTGGCGACCGCCCAGTGCGGCGAATAGATCCAGAGCAGGATCGGCGCCTTGCGCTGATAGGCGGACTCGAGCTCGGCGAACATGTTGGCGTCGGTGCCGGCATGAACGACTTCGTAGTTGAGGCCGAGTGCCTCCACGCGCTCGTCGTCATAGCCGCCCCACGTCACCGGACCGCCGAGATAGCGGCCCTTGGGCGAGGTTTCCGGCGTGGAGAAGGCCTCGGCGCAATCGTTCAGCGCCTTCCAGTCCGGCAATCCCGGGCACTTCTCCTTCATGTAGGCGGGATACCACCATTCCTCCTTGGCCTTCGGGCCGAGACTGCCGAGCCGCTCGACCTTGCCGGTCTTGTCGGCTTCGGCCATCGCTTCGTTGGCGGTCGTATCCCAGTATTCCAGCCCCAGCGTGAGATCGCCGGTGGGGATGCCGGCAGTCAGGCTCGCCAGATAGTCCGCGGTCACGATCTCGACGTTGTAGCCATACTGCTTGAGGATGGTCTCCATGATCTTGGTGTTGAGAACGCCGCTGGTCCAATCGAAGTTGGCGATCTTGATCGGGTCCGCGCTCTCGGGCAGCTTCGCCGGCGCAACCGCCGCCTCCTGCGTGGCCGCCGGCTGCGTTGCGTCGGTCGCCGGAGCGGATTCAGTCGATGCCGTCTGGGTGCTGGTGGCGGGTGCCGCCGGCTGTTCGGCCGCTTGCTCTTCCTTCTTCTCTTCGCCGCAGGCCGCGAGCGCTAGGATGGCGGCCAAGACCAGCGTTGATCCGCTCAGTCTTAGATATTGTTTCACGATCCTCTCCCTTGTGTGTCGAACTCAACGGCCGACAGCGTTGCGCGCCGCGAGGTCGGATCGGGCCGAGCTTTGCCCGTTTCGTGTTTGATTGCTCGATTTCAAGTCCACCATGGATTCCAAGTCGCTCGCAAGGGAAATGTTAAAATTCTGTTCTGATCTTATGGTATTGTTGGGATTGAAGCTGGAATAACGCCCTCATTTGTGGTTTTGTCCTGCTGTAATCCGTTCCGGAGCTCAAATCCGTGCCCGAGCCAGCAACAGCGCGCCATGCCGAGATCATCATCCTAGGCGGCGGCATCCTCGGCTGCTCGATCGCCTATCACCTGACCCGCGCCGGCAAGCGCGACGTCGTCATCCTGGAAAAGAGCGGCCTGACCCACGGCGCGACCTGGCACGCCGCGGGGCTGGTGGGCCAGCTGCGCTCCTCGCGCAACACCACGCGCATGCTGAAGCACTCGGTCGCGCTGTACGACCGTCTCGAAGCGGACACCGGGCAGGCGATCGACTGGAAGAAATTCGGCTCGCTGCGCCTTGCCTGCTCGGAGCAGCGCGAGATGGAGAACCGCCGCCTGATGACCATGGCGAAGAGCTTCGATCTCGAGATGCAGTGGCTCTCAGCCCAGCAGTCGCAGGAGCTGTTCCCGCTGATGAGCACGGAGGACGTGCGCTCCGCCATCTTCATCCCGAGCGACGGCTACATCGATCCCGCCAGCGTCGCGCAGGCGCTGGCCAAGGGCGCCAAGGACAAGGGCGCCAGGATTGTCATCGGCGAGCGTGCCATCGGCTTCACGGTCGAGAACGAGCGCGTCACGCGGATCGAGACCGACCAGGGCGCGTGGACCTGCGATCTGCTCGTGAACGCCTGCGGCATGTGGGGTCACGAGGTCGGCCAGCTCGCCGGCGTGCGCGTTCCGTCCTTTGCGGTCGAGCATCAGTATCTCATCACCGATCCGATCAAGGGTGCGCCCAAGCGCATGCCGACCATGCGCGACCCCGATCACCTGGTCTACTACAAGCCGGAGGTGCGCGGCCTGGTGGTCGGCGGCTACGAGCCGGATACGCTCCCCTTCGCGCCCGAGGGCATTCC
>DATFDU010000510.1:0-2160 GCA_035251915.1 Dongiaceae bacterium
CTGCGCCCACTCGTCGTAATCGCGCGCCTGGCCGCGGAGATAGAGCATGGCGTTGATAGACGACGACCCGCCCAGCACCCTGCCCCGCGGGTAGTTGATCGAGCGGCCGTTGAGCCCCGCTTCAGGCTCCGTCTTGTAGCACCAGTCCGTGCGCGGATTGCCGATGCAGTACAGATAGCCGACCGGGATGTGTATCCAGATCCAGTCGTCCTTGCCACCCGCTTCCAGCAGCAGCACCGACACGTTGGGGTCCGCGCTGAGCCGGTTCGCCAGCACGCAGCCGGCGGTGCCGGCGCCGGCGATGACGTAGTCGAAGGGGCCAATGCTTCGCATGGAGTTGTCAGCCGCCAGCCGTCAGACGCCAGTCCTTGAACTCGCCCTATCAGTCACGCTTCATCGCGCTGCGGAGCGCATGGAAAACGCCAGCAGCACAAAGATGGCCGCGAGCAGCACCAGCGACGACAGCGCGAGCGACCAGTGTATGCCGATCAGGGCGCCCAGTATGCCGACGGTGACGCCGCTGAAAGCGCGGAAGCCGTTGTGCGACATGTGGAACAGCCCGACCAGGCGGCCGCGCAGGTGCGCCGGCGCCTCGAGCTGCACCAGCGCCTGCGACATGGAGACGAACGCGAGGTAGAGAAATCCCGTCACGAACATCAACACGACGGCGAGCGTGTAGTTCGTCGCCATAGCGAAGCCCGCCACGCTGACGCACCAGCCGATTGCGAGCACGATCGCCGCCCGCGGGCTGGCCTGCAGCCGCACCCGGCTTTCCAGCAGGATGCCGGCGGTGAGCGCCCCCGCGGCATTGGCCGACAGCAGGATGGCGTAGGAGGTATCGGCCTTCCCGGTACTGAGGTCGTGAGCGTACTCCGGCATATTCGCGAGGAAGGCGTTGCCGACCAGGAGCGAAGACACCCCCGCCAGCAGCATCATGGACAACAGCGTGCGGTTGCCCGACACCTCGCGCAGAGTCGCTGCGGCATCGCTGAACCAGCCCGACCGGCTGGGCGCCGGCGCCGCGGCGCGGCGCTCCAGCGCGCCGAACGGCACCTTCCATAGCCATATCACCAGCGGCAGATAGATCAAGGCATTCACGAGAAGGCCCACCGCCGGGCCAAGCAGCAGCATCAGGCCTCCGCCCACCGCCGGGCCCAGGAATATGCCGAGCTGCCGCGTGGTCGCGTTGAGCCGCACCGCGCTCACGATGTTCTCGCGGCCCACGATGTCGTGGATCAGCACCTGGCTCGCAGGCGCCCACAGCACCCCCGCCATGCCGTGGATGACGAGCAGAACCGCGGCGTGCCACATCTCGATGACGCCGGTGATGAACAGCACCGCCCACGCCACCGACACGGCCATGAACAGCAGCATCGAGACCTGGATGATGCGGCGGGAGTCGTAGCGATCGGCGAACGCGCCGAAATAGACCGAGAACAGCAGGAACGGCAGCCAGTGGGAGAGCACGGCGAAGCCGGCGAGCGCGGGGGACTGGAATTTTTCGAAGATCACCCAGTAGCTGATGACGTGCTCGATGTTGTCCGCCATCATCGCGAGCATCGTCGTGACGCAGTAGGTGCCGAAACCCGGCTGGCGCAGCGCCCCGAAGGACAAGGCCGGCGTCGCCGCGCCTCCGCTATTCTTGTCGGACATATGGACTAGAATGTTAACAGCTAGACGTCAGTCGCCAGATGCCAGCCGCCAGCGGTCGGCTGCCGGCTACAAGTTGCAGGCTACAGGTTGCAGAGAGGCTGAAGCCTGGATCTGAAACCTGAAACTGACGTCTGACGTCTGACATCTGACATCTGAGAACTGACGACTAACGCGCATGCGTGATTATTGGCTCTCGAAGCTCTTCTTCGACCTGCAAAGCCCGGCGGCGGCGGAAGAGTACCGCGCGAACCGCGAGCGGGTGCTCGACCGCTATTCGCTGAAACCCGAGGTGCGCGCGGCGGTCGAACGCGATGATGTGTCCTATCTTTCCAGACTGGTGAATCCGTACCTGCTGCGGTTCTATTTCCATATGTCCGGCATGCCGGAAGACGATTTCCTGCGCCGGATCAGGGCGAGCGGCGGGCTCAAGAGTCCAAGTGCGGTCGCCGATGAACGCCGATGAACGCCGATATTTCTTCAACAGCAGTTTGGTTGGAAAATTCATCT
>DATFDU010000511.1:0-5248 GCA_035251915.1 Dongiaceae bacterium
ATGCCCTTGATCTGCACCAGGCGCGGACGCTTCTCGGCGAACAAGGTGCCGGCGATGTCGCGGGTGAAACGGTCGGTCTCCACCGTCAGGCGGATCAGGGTGTGATAGTCGCCCTCGCGCTCGGTGCGCACCTCGCTCACCTGGATGTCGCGTTCCTTGGCGATGTGCGCAGCGTTTACCATGTTCACATTGTCCAGCGAGCCGCGCAGGACGGCCTGCAGGATGGTGCCGGTCAGCGGCTTGATGTTGAGCGAGGCGGCGTGCCCCTCATATTCGACCACGATCCGCTTGATCGGATCTTCCGTGACCTGGCCGGCGAAGGAGCCGAGCTGCTCGGCGAGCTTGAGGTAAGGCCGCAGGCGCGGCGCTTCCTCCACCGTCACCGACGGCATGTTGAGCGCGTTGGTGACGGCGCCATGCAGCAGGAAGTCGGCCATCTGCTCGGCTACCTGCAGCGCCACGTTCAGCTGCGCCTCGGTCGACGAGGCGCCGAGATGCGGCGTCGTCACCACATGCGGATGGTTGAACAGCACGTTGCTGGTCGCCGGCTCCTCCGAGAACACGTCCAGCGCAGCGCCGCCGACCTGGCCGCTCTCCAGCGCCGCGCGCAGGTCGTCTTCCACGATCAGGCCGCCGCGGGCGCAGTTCACGATCCGGACGCCCGGCCGGCACTTGCCGAGGGAGTCCTTGTTGATCATGGCGCGGGTCTGCTCGGTCAGCGGCGTATGCAGCGAGATGAAGTCGGCGCGGCCGTAGAGCTCGTCCAGCTCCACCTTCTCGACGCCGAGGTTGATGGCACGCTCGGGCGACAGGAAGGGATCGTAGGCGATCACCTTCATCTTGAGGCCCTGGGCGCGGTCGGCGACGATCGAGCCGATGTTGCCGCAGCCGATCAGGCCGAGCGTCTTGGCGTAGAGCTCGACGCCCACGAACTTCGACTTCTCCCACTTGCCGGCCTGGGTGCTGCGGTCGGCCTGCGGGATGTGGCGGGCGAGCGCCATCATCATGGCGATGGCATGCTCCGCCGTGGTGATCGAGTTGCCGAACGGCGTATTCATCACGCAGATGCCGGCGGCGGTGGCGGCCTTGAGGTCTATGTTGTCGATGCCGATGCCGGCGCGCCCGACGACCTTGAGAGTCTTGGCAACCGCGATGACTTCCGGCGTCACCTTGGTGGCCGAGCGCACGGCGAGCCCGTCATAGGCGCCGATGATGTCGCGCAGCTCCTTGGGCTTGAGGCCGACTTTCTCGTCGACCTCGACGCCGCGGTTTCGGAATACCTGCACGGCGGCGGGAGAAAGCTCGTCGGCAATCAGAACCTTTGGCATGGCAGTCATCCCTGGATCTGGTTCTTGGTGGTCGCAAAGGCCCAATCGAGCCAGAGCGTCAACGCTTCGAGATCGGCCTGTTCGACGGTGCCGCCGCACCAGATGCGCAGGCCGGGCGGGGCGTCGCGGTAGGAGCCGATGTCGAACGCCACGCCTTCCTTTTCCAGCAGGTTTGCGATGCCCGAAGCAATCTTCGCCGGATCGACGGTCGCATCGACAATCTTCAGGCACACGCTGGTGCTGGAGCGCGCCTTCGGATCCTTGGCGAGGAACGCGGCCCACTTTGAGGCGCCGACCCATCCTTCCAGCGCGGCCAGGTTGCCGCGTGACCGCGCGATCAGAGACTGTAGGCCGCCGATCTTCACCGCCCACTTCAGCGCGTCGAGCTGATCCTCGACGCACAACAGCGACGGCGTGTTGATGGTATCGCCCTTGAAGATGCCTTCGATCAGCTTGCCGTCCTTGGCCATGCGGAAGATCTTGGGGATCGGCCAGGCGGGCTTGTGCGTGGCGAGGCGCTCCGCTGCGCGTGGGGAGAGCGCGATCATGCCGTGCGCCGCTTCGCCGCCCAGCACCTTCTGCCAGGACCAGGTCACCACATCGAGCTTGCTCCACGGCAGGTCCATCGCAAACACGGCCGAGGTGGCATCGCAGATCGCGAGGCCTTCGCGGTCGGCCGGGATCCAGTCGCCGTCGGGCACGCACACGCCGGAGGTGGTGCCGTTCCACGCGAACACCACGTCATGCGACCAGTCGATCGTGTTGAGGTCGGGCAGCTCGCCGTAATTGGCCCGGAGGACATGCGGCGTCAGCTTCAGTTCCTGTGCGACGTCGCTGGCCCATTCGCTGCTGAAGCTCTCCCACGCCAGCACCGTCACCCGGCGCGGGCCGAGCAGGGACCACAGCGCCATCTCGACCGCACCGGTGTCCGATGCCGGCACGATGCCGAGGCGATAGTCGGCGGGGATGCCGAGCACATCGCGGCTGAGCTGGATGACTTCGGCGAGCTTGGCCTTGCCGGCAGCCGATCGATGCGATCGTCCGAGCACTGCCGATGAGAGAATTTCGGGGGTCCAGCCGGGGCGCTTGGCGCAGGGTCCGGACGAAAAATGCGGCCGCCCCGGCCGCAAAGCGGGTTTGGTCATGGTCGCGTCCCTTCCAGAACGGTGCGCTCCGGTGGGGGAGCGTGGCCCACGCTCCCCATCGCACGACCTACGGTGGTTTGTCAATTAAGGTTTATTGGATGGCGAGGTCCGTCACCCCTGAGATACCGTTTGGTGGCGCGTTCTGGTGATGGTCTGAAAGGAACGAACATGCAGCCGCCAGCCGGCGTCGCGGACATGCGACGCCTCCTCCTGGGATTCTCCATGACGATCGGGATCTCGGCGGTCGCCGAGCTCGGAATCGCGGACTACCTGGCCGAACGCCCGCGGACCGCTGCGGAGCTCGCGCGATTGACGGCGACGGACGAAGACTTTCTCCGCCGACTGCTTCGCTTTCTATCCAGCGAAGGCGTGTTCGAAGAGCGTGACGACGATGTCTACGCGCTGACGGAACGCTCGCACTGGCTGCGCTCCGACATACCCGGGTCGTTCCGGGCGCGCGCCATCTACACCGGCAGCGCCATGAGCTGGATGGCGTGGGGCAGCATGATCGAGTGCCTGAAGACCGGGAAGTCGGGTTTCCTCGCCGCCTTCGGCCAGGACATCTTCGATCACATCCGAGAGCACCCGAAGTCCGCCGCCACCTTCAACGCGTTCATGGCGGCGCAGACGGCGGCATCCGGTGCCGCCATCCTCGATGCCTACAGCTTCGCCGATGTGCGCGAGATGGTCGACGTCGGCGGTGGCCATGGCGGTTTGATCGCAGCGGTCCTGCGCGCCAATGCCGGCATGCGCGGCATCCTGTTCGACATGCCCGAAGTCATCGCCACCGCCGGCCCGGCGCTGGAAAAAGCGGGCGTCGCCGACCGATGCCGGACGGTGAGCGGCGACTTCTTCGCCGCGGTCACGGCCGGCGCCGATCTCTATGCGCTCAAGTTCATCCTGCACGACTGGCCGGACGACAAGTGCGTCGCCATCCTGCGCAACTGCCGCAAGGCGATGGCGCCGGGCGGCAACGTGCTGATTGTCGAGTTTGTCGTGCCCGAAGGACGCGGGCCGCATGTGTCCAAGTTCATGGACATCAACATGATGGTCAACACCTCCGGCGGACGCGAGCGCACAGAGCAGCAGTATGCCCAGCTGCTCGCCGCCGCCGGGCTGCGCCTGCAACGGACCGTGCCGACGGCAATCGATCTCTGCCTGCTGGAGTGCGTCGCATCGGACGCGTGATGGAAGATGTTTGTCACCTCGAGGTGAGCCTCGAGGTGACAGAGCAAGGTTTTGTTAGGCGTTGCCGCTCAGCTTCGCCGCGATCCGTGCCACGTGCTCGCCCTGGAAGCGGGCCATCGAGAGCTCGCCTTCGCTCGGCTGGCGGCTGCCGTCGCCGCCGGCGATGGTGCTGGCGCCGTAGGGCGAGCCGCCGGTGATCTCGTCCATCCGCATCTGCGTCTTGGCGGAATAGGGCAGGCCGACGATCACCATGCCCTGGTGCAGCAAGGTGGTGTGGAAGGAGAGGATGGTGCTTTCCTGCCCGCCATGCTGGGTCGCGCTCGAGGTGAACACGCTGCCGACCTTGCCGATCAGCGCGCCCTTGACCCACAGCCCGCCGGTCTGGTCGAGGAAGTTGCGCATCTGCGCCGCCATCATGCCGAAGCGGGTCGGCGCGCCGAAGATGATCGCGTCGTAGTCGGCGAGTTCGTCGACCGTCGCGACCGGCGCCGCCTGGTCCAGCTTCAGGCCGGACTTCTTCGCGACCTCGTCGGGCACCAGCTCGGGCACGCGCTTGACGTCGACCTGGACGCCCTTGACCGCCTTCGCGCCTTCGGCCACGTCGTTCGCCATCGTCTCCAGATGGCCATAGCTCGAATAATAGAGCACCAGGATCTTCGTCATCGCGCGCCTCTCGGAAGTTGAATCGTTGCCGTGTCAGGACGATATGGACTTGCGCGCGGACTTGAGTATCCGCATGCTCGCGATCGAATTGTTCACGTCTGGTAGACAATGAGGAGCGGTGGATGGATCGCCTGAGCGCCATGCGGACCTTCCGCACCGTGGTGGAAACCGGCGGCTTCTCGGCCGCGGCGCGGCGGCTCGGCCTGTCGAAGGCCGCGGTCTCCAAGCAGGTGGCGGAGCTGGAGGCGCATTTCGGCACCGCGCTGCTGCATCGCACGACCCGCCGTCTCAACGCCACCGATGCGGGGCGCCGCTATTTCGAGAACAGCGTGCGCCTGCTCGACGAGCTGGCCGAGGTCGAAGCGGAGGTGCGCAACTCGCAGACCGAGCCGAGTGGGCGCCTGCGCATCAGCGCGCCGGTCAATTTCGGCAATGCCGTGCTCGGCCCTGTGATCTGCGCGATGGCGCACCGCTACCCGAAACTGGAAATTCAGGTCGAGCTCAACGACCGCTTCGTCGATCTGATCGAGGAGGGGTTCGACGCCGCGCTGCGGATCCGGACCAGCCTGCCGGATTCCAGCCTGATCGCGCGCCGGCTCAGCAGCATCACGCGCTCGGTCTGTGCCGCGCCGAGCTATCTGAAGCGCATGGGAACGCCGAAGGCGCCGGAGGATCTGAAGAACCACCCATGCCTGATCTACACCCTGTCCACCTCGCCCCATGACTGGAAGTTCAGGGCCGGTAACAAGACCCTCACCGTGCGCGTCAATGGCCGCATCCAGTCCAACAACGGCCAGTTCCTGATGTCGTTCCTGCATGCCGGCATGGGCATCGCCCTGCTGCCCGATTTCGCGGTGGGCGATGCCATACGCTCAGGGAAGCTGAAACGCATTCTCGATGACTATCCCACCGAACCGCACGATC
>DATFDU010000512.1:0-4259 GCA_035251915.1 Dongiaceae bacterium
CTATTTCCCTGATTGCGCTGGGCTTTTGGCCTATCTGCGACAAGCTTAGTTTCCTTGCCGCCTGTCCTATGTTAATCCTGAGGAGCGCCGCGCCCTTACCCCCAAGGTGCGCATGACTGGCGGGCTGGCGCGGCCCCAAGAACAAAGGACGAAACACATGGCCAATGAAAAATCGCAGAGCGTCCAGGACGTTTTTTTGAACAACATTCGCAAGAGCAAAATGCCGGTGACGGTGTTCTTGGTGAATGGCGTGAAGCTGCAAGGCATCATTACGTGGTTCGATAACTTCTCCGTGCTGCTGCGCCGCGACGCCCATTCGCAGCTGGTCTACAAGCATGCGATCTCGACCATCATGCCGGCGGGGCCGCTGCAGTTGTTCGAAGGCGCGAAAGAGGGCGAGGAAGCCTAGGGCCTTGAGGGCTTCGCTGCCGGCGGACGGTATTTGACGAGGATGACGCTTGGATAAAGTGACCCAGATCGACCGGCGGGAGGCGCGGGTCGACATCGACGGCTTACGGCATGGCGACCGTGCGCTGGTGATCCACCCGGATCTGCACCGGCGCGCGAAATCCGCTGCCGGACTGCACTACCGCACCCCGGCATCGCGGCTGGAGGAGGCGTGCGGCCTCGCGCTCGCGATCGACCTCGAGATCGTGGCGGCCGAGGTCGTGCGCGTGTCCGAGCCGAAGCCGGCAACCCTGATCGGGCAGGGCGCGGTCGACCGCCTGAAGGAACTGGTCGAGGAGCAAGGAGTCGCCCTGGTGGTGGTCGACGCGCCGATCACGCCGGTGCAGCAGCGCAACCTCGAGCAGGCCTGGAAGGCCAAGGTCATAGACCGAACTGGCCTCATCCTGGAAATCTTCGGCGAGCGCGCACGCACCAAGGAAGGCCAGCTGCAGGTCGAGCTCGCGGCATTGTCGTATCAGCGCTCCCGCCTGGTCAAATCCTGGACCCACCTGGAGCGGCAGCGCGGCGGTTTCGGCTTCATTGGCGGTCCTGGTGAATCCCAGATCGAAATCGACCGCCGCCTGATCGACGAGCGCATCGTGCGCATCAAACGCGACCTCGAGGACGTGAAGCGCACGCGAGCCTTGCATCGCCGCGCCCGCAAGCGCGTGCCGTTCCCGGTGGTGGCGCTGGTCGGCTACACCAACGCCGGCAAGTCGACGTTGTTCAACCGTCTGACCCGGGCCGACGTCGTGGCGAAAGACCTGCTGTTCGCCACCCTCGATCCCACCATGCGCCGGGTGCGGCTGCCGGGCGGGCGCGACATCATCCTTTCCGACACCGTCGGATTCATTTCCGACCTGCCGACCGAGCTGGTCGCCGCCTTCCGCGCGACGCTCGAAGAGGTGCTGGAAGCGGACCTCGTCCTGCATGTGCGCGACATCGCGCATCCGGAGACCGACGCCCAGAAGGCCGACGTCGAAGCGGTGCTGGAAGGCCTCGGCCTCGAACACACCGTCGTGCATGACATGATCGAAGTGCTGAACAAGATCGACGCGCTGCCGGCCGAGGACGCCGAGCGCATCGCCGACCTGGCACGCCGCGACCACCAGGTTGCTGCGGTCTCGGCGCTGACCGGCGCCGGCTGCGACCGCCTGCTGGAGGAGATCGAGCAGCGCCTGGCGCGCGACCGGCAGGTGGCGACCTATCGCCTGGGCCACGATCGCGGCGGCGACATCGCCTGGCTCTACCAGCATGGCGAAGTATTGGAGCGGCACGACGACGAAGAGGGCGCCAGCCTGACCGTCCGGCTGTCCGTCGACGATCGCCGCCGTTTCGAAACGAGCCGCCCAGCATGAAATCTCCCGACGTCAACAAGGTCGCCGCGCTGATCGCGGAGGTCGCGGCGACCGAGATCCAGCCGCGCTTCCGCAAGCTGGCCGCCCACGAGCAGCGCGAGAAGGCGCCGGGCGACATCGTCACCATCGCCGACGAGCGCGCCGAGGCCGCGATGACTCCGCGCCTGATGGAGCTGGTGCCCGGCTCGATCGTGATCGGCGAGGAGGCGGCCGCCAAGGATCCGAAGCTGGTCGAGCGCCTGTTGCACGACCAGGTCGCCTGGATTGTCGACCCGGTCGACGGCACCGCCAATTTCGCCGAAGGCAAGCCGGACTTCGTCAGCATGGTCGCGCTGGTGCGGGGCGACGAGCTGATCGGCAGCTGGATCCACCTGCCGATGACCGGCCATACCGCGATCGCCGAACGGGGCGCCGGCGCCACCTACGACGGCGCGCGGCTTCCGAGCCTGCAGCCTGCGGGCGAAACGCTCAAAGGCGTGGTTGGCGTCGGGAAATACAGCGCGCCGTCCTTGTATCCGCGGGCGGACGCGCTGCGGCGCGCGGTGAAGCAGGTCGCCTCCCTGCGCTGCGCCGGCCTCGACTATCTCCGGCTGGCGCGCGGCGAGCTTGATTTCATCCTGTTCGGCCGGGCCTGGCCCTGGGATCATGCGCCCGGCGCACTGCTGGTGGCGGAGGTCGGCGGTGTCGCCAGCCACGGTGACGGCTCGCCCTATCGCCCCAGCCAGCCCTTCACCAAGCAAGGCGTGCTGACGGCGCGCAGCCCGCAGGTCTGGCGGCAAGTTCTCGACCGGCTGAATGCGCAGCCGGCGCACTGAGCAAGGGAGACGGCATCCATGAAAACGGCATTCCTGGGTCTGGGGGTCATGGGCTTCCCGATGGCCGGCCACCTGAAGAAGGGCGGCCATGACGTGACGGTCTATAATCGCACCGCCGCCAAGGCGCAGAAGTGGGTCGAAACCCACGGCGGCAAGGCGGCCGCGAGCCCGGCCGAGGCGGCCAAGGGCGCCGACATCGTGTTCGCCTGCGTCGGCAACGATGATGACCTGCGCAGCATCGTCCAGGGCGGCGAGGGCGCCTTCGCCGGCATGAGCAAGGGCGCGATCTTCGTCGACCACACCACCGCCTCCGCTAACGTCGCCCGCGAGCTGGGCGAGGTGGCGAAGGGGAAGGGGCTGCACTTCCTGGACGCCCCGGTATCGGGCGGGCAGGCGGGCGCCGAGAACGGCAAGCTGACCGTCATGGTTGGCGGCGGACAGGCCGACTTCGACCGCGCCAAGCCGGTCATCGATTGCTATGCCCGCGCCTGTGTCCTGCTGGGTCCGGTCGGCAGCGGGCAGCTCGCCAAGATGGTCAACCAGATCTGCATCGCCGGCCTGGTGCAGGGGCTGGCGGAGGGGATGAATTTCGCGGTCAAGGCCGGCCTCGACCCGGCCAAGCTGGTGGAGACGATCTCCAAGGGCGCCGCCCAATCCTGGCAGATGGAGAACCGCGCGATGACCATGGTCGCGGACAAGTTCGACTTCGGCTTCGCCGTCGATTGGATGCGCAAGGACCTCGGCATCTGCCTGGACGAGGCCAAGCGCAACGGCGCCCGGCTGCCCGTCACCGCCCTCGTGGACCAGTTCTACGCCCAGGTCCAGCAGCGCGGCGGCAAGCGCTGGGACACCTCCAGCCTGATCCACCTGCTGGCAAATCCGTAACTTTAAGATCGCGTGGTATCTTACTGATAATATAAGTTATACAAGCATATAGCAGTTTCAATTTGATTATTGCATGCGGCATGCATATAATGCTTTCAGCTTTAAGGGGAGATTTGCGTGCCGTGGTCCCTGGCGGGTGTGGCAATCGACAGTGCAGGCGTTACGGGTGGCACGGCGCTGACGCCGGCCGCACTGCGTCGCTACAGCCGGCTACTGCGCATGACGGCCATCAATCATGGCGATGTCGCTGCTCCGGTTCATGACCATCGCCGCGACCCGCGCAGCGGCCTGGTTGGCCATCGCGAGGTCGTGGCTGCCATCGAAACCATCCGCGCAGCCTTCACGCCGTGGCTCCAGCCGGATCGCCGCACGATCGTGCTCGGCGGCTGCTGCGCCCTGATGATCGGCCTCGGCGCGGCCACCCGCGACAAGATCGGACGCTTCGGCATCGCCTATATCGACGGTCATCTGGACCTCTATGACGGACAGAGTTCGCCCAGCGGCGAGGCGGCGGATGTCCCGCTCGCCACCATGCTGGGGCATGGCGATCCGGACGTGCTGCACGCGGCGGGCGGCGCGTCGCTGACGCCCGACGCGGTTTTCCTGCTCGGCTATCGCGACGCGCTGCAGGCAAAGGGTCACGGCTCCCTCATGCCGGAGGATTTCGATCCAAGTTTCCGCCATGCCGACACGCCGGCGCTCCGCGCCGCCGGGCCGGCCAAAGTAGGCGAGGAGGCGCATGCACACTTCGACC
>DATFDU010000513.1:0-7062 GCA_035251915.1 Dongiaceae bacterium
CTGCGCCATGCCGCCAACATCATTGCGCGGGAGTGCAACGCGGTCAGCGACAATCCGCTGGTGTTCGCCGACCAGGGCGACATCGTCTCCGGCGGCAACTTCCACGCCGAGCCGGTGGCGCTCGCCGCCGATGGCATCGCGCTGGCGATCGCCGAGATCGGCTCGATCTCCGAACGGCGCACCGCCTTGCTGACCGATGCGCGCATGAGCAACCTGCCGGCTTTCCTCTCGCCCGATCCGGGCCTCAATTCCGGCTTCATGATCGCCCATGTGACGGCGGCGGCGCTGGCCAGCGAGAACAAGCTGCTGGCCCATCCCGCCAGCGTCGACTCGCTGCCGACCTCCGCCAACCAGGAGGATCATGTCTCGATGGCGACCCACGGCGCGCGCCGCCTGCACGACATGGCCGACAACACCGCGGCCATCGTCGGCATCGAGCTGCTGGCGGCGGCACAGGGCATCGAGCTGCGCAAGCCTATCGCGACTAGCCCGCGCCTGCAGAAAGTGCTGGCCCTGCTGCGGGAAGACACAGCGTTCTGGGACCAGGACCGCCTGATGGCGCCGGAGATCGAATCCGCCAAGCGCCTGGTACGCAACCCAGCCTTGCGCGAGATCGTGGAGCTGTCGGCGCTCTGACGCGTTAGACTCCGCGCCTCTCCAGCGCAGGGACATCGCGCCATGAATCTCTATCGCTATCTCACCGGTCCCGACGATGCGGCGTTCTGCCATCGCATCACAGAGCTGCTCAATCGCGGCTGGCAGCTCTACGGCTCGCCGACCCTGACCTACGATCCCGAAACCAAACGCGTGGTGTGCGGCCAGGCGATCATCAAGGAAGTCGAAGGCCAGTATTCGCCGGAGCTAGATCTCAGCAAGCAATAATCCCTGCCTAACAAAGCGCTCCCTCTCCTCTCGCGGGAGAGGGATGCGTAGCCTTAGCGAGCAACGCGAGCTTAGGCGAAGCTGGGTGAGGGCCGCGCCGTCAGACGCGCAGCGCGCGAGCGCTGTGATCGGGATGGCGCTCGTTCGGGCGCGCGCACCTAGCGGTGCGCAACCCCTCATCCAGCTGCGCCTAAACTCGCTATCGCTCGTTAAGGCTCCGCATTCTTCCCCCGCAAGGGGGGAAGGGGTTTTCTTTTCGGAGAAATAGGAATCAGGCGCTCTGCTTCAGCGCCAGGCGCGCCGGCATCAGGTCCTCGACGTCGCGCAGGCCGAGCCTGGCGTCCTCGATCGCGATGCAGTGCGTCACCGTCTCGTCGTCATCCGATAGCGGCAGCAGCACTTCCGCCAGCTCGCACACCCGGTTGTCCTTGAGGAAGGTCTTCACGATCCCGAAGATCGGCCGCTTCTCGCGCGTCAGCACGCGATAGGTCTCGTGCCAGTCGGTGTCGAAGTCGCAGGTGAAGTCGATCTCGTCGAGATAATGACCGGTATAGTCCATCCCGGCATGGGCGACGCAACGCGTGCCGACCAGGGTGTAGCGCACGCGCCGCGACTCGCGGTCGATCTTCGCCAGGAGGATGCTGGGCAGGATGCGCTTCAGATCGGCGGGATCGATGTCGGCACGCGACGGCATGCGCCGCGAACCACGCTTGCGCTCCCAATATGCATATAGCTCGGTGCCGATCGAGGAAGAGAGTTCCTCGACGCTCGCCACTTCCCGCACGCGCCGTCCCCTGTAGCCAGTTGATTGGTTGTTGTTGTTTTTGTGAGGTGGCGGGATGATGCCCCTCGGCGTTGAGGATGACAACCGAAAAGAGTCGATCAGCAATCGAATCGCTTGAATAAAACAGCAGTAAAAGCGCCAGGAAATTCAGCACCTGGATGTATCGCGGACTTAAGTCCCGGCGCTACAAAGCCTTGTATAGTTAACGGAGAAGTCGGCCGCGATCGCTGCCCTGTGGAAGATGTGGATAACGTGGATAAGCTTGCGGTCTGCTCTTGTCGTCGACTGTTATAATCGCAGCGTTCGAGTTGAGGGCCGAGACGAGTCTCGCGGGCGGAGGTGAGGGGGCATGCCATGGCGCGGCGGCGAAGCCGATCTATCCGCACGGTTTCTCAGGCTGGTTCACCATCGTTGGCGGAACGCTGGCTCGGCGCGCTGCGCAACAACCCCCTTGTTGCGGCGATCATCGTCATCGCGACCGTGGCCGGCGCGATCATCGCGTTCTGGGACCGGACATCGAATTTCTACAGTTCGCATATTGCAAGTCCCGTGTCCGTGGCCGCAATCAACATCTCCGCGGAGAATGCGGCGCTGATCGACGAGCAGATGATGACCTGCCGGTGGGACGGCAAGAACGTCCGGACGTTCGCATCATCAGGGGCCAGCAAGGACAATCATGCGGTCGCGCTCGATTTCGTGCTGACCAGCACGGCGGACCGGGACGCCATCGTGACCGGCATGGATGTCGAAGTCAGCACCGCCGACAGCGTCGCGGGCGGCGAACCAGGCATTGTCGTTCCCAACCATACCTACCTGGTCGAACTCGAGCACGATGAGGGGACGCAGTCCTTTCCGCTCAATCCGCCTTATCGGATACCGCCGAAAGGAACGGGCGCGTTCACCGTCGCTTTCCAGCCCAGCGAGGAAGGGATCGGGATGTGCTGGATCATGAAAGTGGTCTTCCACACCAATCTCGGTGCCGCCAGCTCGGAGGAGATCTCGCGGATTATGTCGCGATTCAGGTAGGGCCGGTTTGGAGCGGGCGACGGGGTTCGAACCCGCGACCCTCGGCTTGGGAAGCCGATGCTCTACCGCTGAGCTACACCCGCGCTCCGCCGAAAATATAGGCGAGCAGGCGGGGGCGAAGCAAGCGCGGCTCAGCCCGTCCGCCCGAACAGGCGGTCCAGCTTCCAGTGCGCCTCCTCCGGCGCGTAGATCGGCAGCGAGCAGCGTTTCTCGATGCAGGCGAACAAGGCGGGCCGCTCGAGCGTGGGATAGGTGACATCGGGATTGGGCAGCGCGCCCTCTGCCTCGTCCAGCCACTCGATCCGGCGATAGGTGGCGGGATAGGTGAGGGCCTGGCGGTACAGCGCCTCGGCCGTCGCGTCGCCCTTCTTGCCGACGACGGTCATGTGCAGCGGCGGGCTCGCCAGCTCGGCATCGGCCTGCAGCAGGCCGGGCCAGAATGCCGCGCGGTTGGCGGCCGGCGTGCCAGCGAGATACGCCATGGTGCGCCTGGCGGCGGCGGCGTAGCGCGCATCGCCGGTATAATGCGCCAGCGCGTTGTAGAAGCGCACCGCGTTGGTGTTGTCGTCGAAATGCTTGATCGGCTGCGCCATCACGCCCGCCGCGCCCGCCGGCACCGGCGCCAGCGCGAAGCCGCCGCTGGTCTTGTCTTCCAGCGTCTCCACCATGAAGTCGCCGGCTTTCTGCGCGAGTCCGAGCCACATGCGGTCGGCGGTGACGCGATAGAGATCGAGCGTCGCCGTGGCCATTGCGAGATTGGTGGTCATGAACGGGCCGCCCTCATCCTCCGCATCGTGCCGCCAGCCGCCGCTGGGGGCGAGGCGCTGGGCGATCGCCCAGCGCACGGCATCCATCGCCGCCGCCAGCCATTTCTCCTCGCCCGTCGCCTCGTGCAGCGCGACCAGCGCCGAGATCGCCCAGCCGGCCTCGCGCGCATAGAGATTGCGGTCGATGCGCGGCTCGCCCAGCTTGCGGCGCTCCTGGTCGGAGAGGGCATAGAACTGCTTGCCCTTGATCTCAGGCGACAGGTCGGCGTCCTGGCTGGGATAGAACCCGCCCTCCGGCGCCTTGAGGTGCGCCAGCATATAGCCGGCGACCTGCTCGGCCGCGGCGCGGAACGCCGCATCGTCCAGGATCGTGTGCGCGGTGGCGTAGAGCCGCACGGCGTTGGCCTGCGAGCTCATGATCTTCTCGTAGTGCGGCGAGCGCCAGGTGCCGTCGTCGGAATACTGGTAGATGCCGCCCCACACCGGATCGATGATGGCGCGCGCGTTGAGCAGGGTCTGCCGCGCGCGTGCCCGCGCGGTTTCGTCGCCGGCGCTCGTGTTCAGCAGGAGGTAGCCGAGCGCATCGGCCTGCAGGAACTTGTGGCGGTTGCCCCAGCCGCCATGCTGCGCGTCGTACGCGGCTTCCAGGCGATCTCCCAGCACCTGCTTCTGCTGCTCGGTGAGCAGCGCCAGCGCGGCCGGTTTCGAAACCGGCAGCTCGGGCATCGGCTCCGGCTTGTCGACCAGGGCCTGCAGCACCTCAGCCATCGCTGCCGGCTCGACATAGCCGCGCTCCTTGTTGAGCTCGCGGCCCTTGCCGTCGAATATGATGGTGGCGGGCCAGCCCCAATCCTCGTAGCGCTGCGACAAGGCGGGATTGCCGTCCTGGTCGACTTTCACCGCAATGAAATGCTGGTTGATCAGCTTGACCACCGCCGGATCCTTGTAGGTGGTCTCGTCCATCACGTGGCACCAGTGGCACCACACCGCCTCCATATCGAGCAGCACCAGCTTGCCCTCGCGCGCCGCCGTGGCGAACACCTGCTCCGACCACGGCTGCCAGGCGATGCCGTCGGCGCGCGCGGCCGTGGCGAAGATGGAGAGGATGATGAGGGTCAGGACTCGAAGGGCCGGCATGTCACGCTCCCATGGTGTTGGATCACATACGGGAGAGCGCGGGCCGCAGATGCGCCCGATGCTTGGCAATCTGTGCGGTGCAGCATAGGCTCCTCAGCGCTGCAGCCTCGGCCGCAAGGGAACTGTCATGTCAAAGCACTGGTCGCGCCGATCTGTCATTGCAGCGGGCGCGGCGATCGCGGGTCTGCCGGCGCTCGGGCGCTTTCAGGCGGCAGAGGCACGCCAGCTGACCTGGGAGGGCATCCAGGCGCTGGCCCAGGGCCAGACCGTGCATTTCAACGCCTGGGGTGGCGACCAGCGCATCAACGACTACATCGCCTGGACGGCCAGAGAGGTGAAGGCGCGCGCCGGCGTTGAAGTGCGCCATGTCAAGCTCGCCGATACCGCCGAAGCCGTCTCGCGCATCGTCGCGGAGAAAGCGGCCGGGCAGGACACCGGCGGCAGCGTCGACCTGATCTGGATCAACGGCGAGAATTTCGCCGCGCTCAAGTCGCAGGGCCTGCTGTTCGGCCCCTTCACCCACCTGCTGCCGAACTTCCAGAAGATCGACCCGGCCGACAAGCCGACCACCGTCGTCGATTTCACCATACCGACCGATGGCTACGAGTCGCCCTGGGGCATGGCGCAGCTGGTGTTCTTCCACGACAGCGCGCGCCTGGCCGAGCCGCCGCGCAGCATGGCTGCGCTCAAGATGTGGGCCGAGGCCCATCCCGGCCGCTTCGCCTATCCGGCGCCGCCGGATTTTCTCGGCACGACGTTCCTGAAGCAGGCGCTGTATGAGACGACCGCCGATCCGACCCGTCTGCTCAGGCCGGCGGGCGATGGTGCCGTGATGGCGATGGAGCCGCTGTGGGCCTATCTCGACAGCCTGCATCCATCATTGTGGCGCCGGGGCACGGCGTTTCCGAATTCCAGCGCCGAGATGCGCCAGCTGGTGGCGGACGGCGAGGCTGACATCTATTTCGCCTTCAACCCCGGTGATGCCTCCTCCGCGATCGCGCAGAAGCTGCTGCCCGACACCATGCGCCCGTTCGTCCCCACCGCCGGCAGCATCGGCAACACCCACTTCGTCGCCATCCCGTTCAACAGCAGCGCGTCCGAAGGCGCCATGGTGTTCGCCGATTTCCTGCTGTCGCCAGCGGCACAGGCGCGCAAGGAGGACGCGGCGCTGTGGGGCGACCCGACGGTGCTGTCGATGAGCCGACTCACCGCCGAGGAGCGCAGGCTGTTCGACGACCTGCCACGCGGCATTGCCACCCCGACGCCCGACCAGCTCGGCCGCCCGCTGCCCGAGCCGCACGCCAGCTGGGTGCCGGCGCTGGAGCGGGCATGGCTGCAGCGATATAGCGCGTAGACCATGGGAAGCGCATGTCCGACATCCGATCCCAACGAAAAGTCCCTTCCCCCCTTGCGGGGGATGGATGCGTAGCCTTGGCGAGCGTGAGCGAGCTTAGGCGGAGCTGGATGGGGGGTGGCGCGCCGATAGGCGGGCGCGCTCGACAGAGCGCAATATCGTGCGTTCTCTGCTGTAAGCATGCGTTTCAAGGTACGGAACTCCGCGAGCAATTGTTCTGGCACTCATCGGTCTTCAGCGCTGTCGCGCTGCGCGGCGTGCGCCGCGCCACCCCCCATCCAGCTCCGCCCTCGGGCTCTTTCGACCCGAAGGTCGGCTCGCGCCTCGCTAAGCCTTCGCATCCTTCCCCCGCAAGGGGAGAAGGGGAGTCTTGCTAGGTTGGTCAGTGTATTTCGCAAGCTAGAGACGACGGCTTGGGTGGGCAGCAGATCCGGCCGCCCGCGGATCGCCTGGCTGCTGCTGGTTGCCTTGCCCGGCATTGCTGTTGTCGCCGGCCTCGCGTTCGTGCTGCTGCCGGCGTTCGGGTATTTCCCGGCGCTCGGCGGCACGACTTTCTCGCTGCAGCCGTGGCGCGATCTGTTCGCTTATCCGGGGGTGGCTTCCGCTGCCCGCGCGACGCTCGTCTCCGCATTCGTCGCGCTGCCGATCGCGCTTGGCCTGGCGATGGTCGCGCTGGCGTGGATCGCTCCGGCGGGCGCGGCTCATGCCGGGCTGCCGCGCGTCGCTGCGAAGGTCCTGTCGTGGCTGCTGGCGACGCCGCATGCGGCCTTTGCCCTTGGCCTCGCATTCCTGGTGGCGCCCTCGGGCTGGCTGGTGCGGATCGCGGCGCTGGTGCTGCCGATCGAGACGCCGCCCGACCTGCTGGTCCCGCGCGATCCCTGGGGGCTGAGCCTCGCCGCCGGCCTGGTGCTGAAGGAGATACCGTTCCTGTTCTTCGCCGGGCTGACCGCGCTCAGCCAGCTCGACGCGCCCCGCATGCTCGCCATCGGCGCCAGCCTCGGCTATCTCCCCGGCGTCGCCTGGCTCAAGCTGATCTTGCCGCGGCTCTACGCGCTGATCCGGCTGCCGGTCTATGCGGCGCTCGCCTACGCGCTGTCCGCCGTCGACATGGC
>DATFDU010000514.1:0-2616 GCA_035251915.1 Dongiaceae bacterium
TTGACCTCCGGCCGGCGATGGACTGGCGCCGGGTAATAATAGACCGGCGGCGGTGGCGGCGGCGCGACGTAGACCGGCGCCGGCTGGTAGTAATAAACCGGCGGCTGGTAGTAGTAGCCTTCGCTGTAATAGTGGTCGTAATGGTGCTTGCGGTGCTTGTGGCGGTGCCAGCGGCCTTCGCCTTCGCCGCCCTCCTCGTCGTCATCCGCCATCGCCGGCGCGGCCGTGAGCATCGCCACGCTGACCGCGATCAGCGTTCCGCCCAGCACCCGGGCCAACGCGGTCGCGCAACGGCGCGACGGCACCGGCAACTCGGTCTCAGCTGTCATCATCGTTGTCCCCTTTCAAAGTCGTCCACCCCGATGCCGCATCAATCCAGGTCGAGCGGAAACACGATGTTGATCTCGGGCCGGCGATAGACCGGAGCCGGCTGGTAGTAGTAGACCGGCGGCGGCGCCACGTAGACCGGCCGCGGCTGCACATAGACCACCTTCGGCCGGTACGGCTTGTAATAGTGATAGCCGCCGTGGCCGTAATCCTGGTGATAGTGGCTGTGCTTCCAGTGCTTCTTGCCATGGCCGTTGCCGTGGCCATGCTTCCAGCTGTCCGCCATGGCGGACGATCCCGCCGCCATCACCATGCCGATCGCGACCAGAGCTCCCGCCGCCAGCTTTCCCAGACTGGTTTTGCGCGGATGCTTTGACGTCGTCATTGTCCGATCTCCTTGTGGCGTCCCTCGAACGGCACCAGCCGCTCGTCCCGCCGACGATGTAACGCCAGATGGAGCGATTCCCGCCGTGACGAGACCGTTACCTCGCAGGTTCGTGATCGGGATTCGCCCTTTCGAATCAAGAAGATGAACCTCAGATGAACGAACTCCTGAGTTCAATCGGAATGAAACTCGAGAGTAGCAGCTCGACAGCATCCTATGGTTGCGCAAAGCACAACCCGCCGTTGACATCGTTCGATCTTTGTTCTAATGAAATGTCGCTTCGTCAGGGAGAGGGAGGGCCGTCATGCGCCGCATCGGCGGATTGTCCAACAGGAAGCCGCTCAAGAAGCCCGCCGCCAAGGTGCGTAGGGCGCCGCCGAAGGGCGCGCGCAAGGTGGCCCGCAAGCGCCCGGCGCAGCTCTACTGCAGCGACCTCCTCGGCCGCCTCTTCCGCGGCTATCAGCCGGACGAGATCAAGGTCTGGGGCGACCGCTATCCGGCACACATGCGCGCCAACCTGCAGCCGGTGATCGCGGAGCTGTTCATGGCGAATGCCGACCACTGCATCGGCGCCATCCCGCGCTACAGCTCGCAGGACCTCAGCATGGGCGACCTGATGAGCCGCGATCCCCACGAGCGCATCGCGGTCGGCCCGGTTTCCCATGTGGCGATCGATACCGGCGAAGATCAGCCGGTGCGCTGCGCGCGCAACGCGCTGATCCTGAAGCGCACGCCGATGCCGCACGCGATCTTCATTTTCGTGCGCACCGATCCGGGCGGTGACGAGCGCTATGTTGATGTCGAGATCGCGGTGCCGCGCGACCATCCCGGCAGCGAGGCTTTCGCCGCCAAGTGTCTCGCACCGCTGGAGGACGCGATCGAGCAATGCCGCGCCTATCGCGGCAAAGTGCTGTCGCTGGAGAAGCAGGACCACTACAGCGGCCGCGTCGGGCGCATCCAGGTGCACCGCCTGAAGCCGGTCCAGGCTTCGGAGGTGATCCTGCCGGCGCCCACGAAAAAGCTGCTCGACCGTTGCGTGCTCGACTTCATGGCGGCGCGGGGCTCCTTGCGATCCCTCGGCTTCCAGACCAAGCGCGGCATCCTGCTCTACGGCCCGCCCGGCACCGGCAAGACCCATACCATCCGCTATCTCGCCGGCAACCTGCCCGGCACCACCACGCTGCTCATCACCGCAGAGCAGGTCGGCCTGCTGCCGCACTATATGAGCCTGGCGCGCCTGCTGCAGCCGTCGATGGTGGTGGTCGAGGATGTCGACCTGATCGCCCGCTCGCGCGAGCGGACGCGCAGCGCGTGCGATGAGTCGCTGCTGAACTCGCTGCTCAACGAGATGGACGGCCTCAAGGAGAACAGCGACATCCTCTTCATCCTCACCACCAACCGCCCGCAGGATCTGGAGGCGGCGCTCGCCAACCGCCCGGGCCGCATCGACCAGGCGATCGAGGTGCCGGTGCCCGACTCGCCCAGCCGCGACAAGCTGGTGCGCCTCTATGGCAACGGCCTGAAGCTCGGCAACGCGCTGGTGGCGGAGGCGGTGAAACGAACCGACGGCGTCAGCGCCGCCTTCATCAAGGAGCTGATGCGCCGCACCGTGCAATCCGCGATCGCGCGCGGCAGCAGCGCGAAGAAGGTGGTCGAGCCCACCGACGCCGACCTCGGCGAGGCGCTGGATGACATGCTGTTCGCCGGCGGACAGCTGAACGTGCGGCTGCTGGGCGGGGTCGGCTCGCAGCGGCCTTGAGCCCGAGCGCGTTGATCCGGTGTCTCTCGCTTGTGGCCTCACGCGCAGGCAGACACCAGCAATAGATCGCGGGCATGCGCTCGCGCCGGTCCAAATTCCATGTTGCGCGGGAACGAAGGCCGCGGCCAACTGTTCTGCGTCGACA
>DATFDU010000515.1:0-6259 GCA_035251915.1 Dongiaceae bacterium
AGGCCAAATCCGGCCTGCTGATCGATTCCTATTTCTCCGCCACCAAGGTGCGCTGGTTCCTCGACAACGTGCCGGGCTCGCGGGCGCGGGCCAGGAAGGGCGAGCTGGCCTTCGGCACCATCGACAGCTTCCTCATCTGGCGGCTGACCGGCGGCAAGGTGCATGCGACCGACGTCACCAACGCCTGCCGCACCATGCTGTTCAACATCCACGCGATGGATTGGGACGAGGAGCTGCTGCAGCTCTTCAACGTGCCGAAGAGCATGCTGCCGAAGGTGCTGGAGTGCGCCGACGAATTCGGCACCAGCACGACGGAAACCATCGGCGTGGCGCTGCCGATCGCGGGCATCGCGGGTGACCAGCAGGCGGCGTTGATCGGCCAGGCCTGCTTCCAGCCGGGCATGATCAAGAGCACCTACGGCACCGGCTGCTTTGCGCTGCTCAACACCGGAGCCAAGGCCGTGGCATCGAAGAACCGGCTGCTGACGACGGTTGGCTACAAGATCAAGGGCGATCTCTGCTATGCGAACGAGGGCAGCATCTTCGTGGCCGGCGCGGCGGTGCAGTGGCTGCGCGACGGGCTCAAGCTGATCCAGCAGGCGGGCGACACCGAGGCCCTGGCGCGCTCCGTCGCCGGCACCAACGGCGTCTATCTGGTGCCGGCCTTCACCGGGCTTGGCGCGCCGTACTGGGACCCGGCCGCGCGCGGCGCGATCCTCGGCCTCACGCGCGACACCGGCATCGCGGAGATCGTGCGCTCGGCGCTGGAGGCGGTGTGCTACCAGACCCGCGACCTGATGACCGCGATGGCGGCCGACGCCGGCAGCATCGCCAGCCGGCTGCGCGTCGACGGCGGGATGGTACGCAACGATTGGGTCATGCAGTTCCTGGCCGACATCCTCAACGTGCCGGTCGAGCGGCCGGTGGTGACGGAGACGACCGCCCTCGGCGCCGCGATGTGCGCGGGCCTCGGCATCGGCCTCTTCTCATCGACCGATGAGGTGGCGCAGAACTGGCAGAGCGACCGCGTCTTCCGCCCCTTGATGAAGGACGAGCCGCGCGACCAGCTCTACGCCGGCTGGCGCGCGGCGGTGAAGCGGGTGCAGAGCGCGAACTAGCCGCGCCGCATGAACGTGTCGGCGAGGGCGGGGGCGACGCCGACGACGCGGCGGTCGGGGGATTCGATCTCCAGCCCGCCGGTTACGTTGACGCCGTCGTTCGACAGCGGGAAGTAGCCCCATTCGTAGGATACCATGGCGTCGGTTCGGGTGCGCATCTCGGTGACGCCGTAGACCGGCGCCTTGCTCTCGATCAGCGCGCGGTAGATGTTCTCGGCGATCTGGCGATAGGCATCGCTGATCGGCCGGTCGTGCATCCAGGTGCCGGTGAACTCGCCATAGAATTCGGCGATGCGCGTGCCGACCAGGCGGTAATAGACCCGCAGGGGATCGCTCTCGATGTCGACCAGCACGACATAGGGCAGGAACTCGCGGATCTCCGTCGGGTCGATGTCGGCACGGGAAGCCATCGCGCGCTCGCCGCGTTTGCGCGCCAGATAGTCGGCCATGCGCTGGATCATGACCGAGGTTACTTGGCCCTCGCCGATCAGACGGTCCGTGATGTCCGTCTCGTCGACCCAAGTGATGGCATTGCGCATCCGGTCGAGCTCCAGAACACGGCTGAGCCGAAAACTGTACCCGCCAGGGACCAACGTCGTCCATTCCCCTAAAGGAACTATGAATCGCCCTGATTTCGCCGTGATTCCAATGCAACCAAAGGAGATGAACCGGTCTCTGCTCGCGATGTTGCGCTCGATTCTCGGCTTTCTGCTCGCTGCCGTCCTGACGGTCCCCTGTTTCGCGGCGGAACAGGGGACCGTCGACCGCATCGTCGTGGAAAAGTCGCAGCGGCGCATGGACTTGATGTCCGGCGATACGGTCGTGCACAGCTATGAGATTGCTCTCGGCTCCGCGCCGGAAGGAGACAAGCAGCAGGAAGGCGACGGCAAGACGCCTGAGGGCAAATACGTCATCGAGGGACGCAATCCCGCGAGCGCTTTCCACCTTTCCCTCAAGATCTCCTATCCCGACGCATCTGACCGGGCGGCCGCGGCGGCGCGTAACGTTTCACCGGGCGGCGACATCTTCATTCACGGCGCGCCCAACTGGTGGCTGCTGCCGGGCCAGCCGCCGGGCGATTGGACCTGCGGCTGCATCGCGGTGACCAAGGCCGAGATCGAGGAGATCTGGCGCCTGGTGCCGGACGGCACGCCGGTCGAAATCAGGCCCTAGCCGGAGCGTTTTCCGCCGGAGTGGAAGCCGGTTCGGCGCAGAAAACGCGACGACCTCAGCTCAATCAGAGGGCACGTTGATCTGGTGGCGCTTGATGAGCGGAATCTGCGTCATCATGAACACCAGGTTGAGGCCGAGGATGCCGAACACCTTGAAGTCGACCCAGAGATCGGTCGATTGCGTGCGCCAGATGATCTCGTTGAGGCACGCGGTCGCGAGAAAGAACAACGCGAAACGCATGGTCAGCTTGCGCCAACCGGCATCGTCGAGCTCAAGGGCCGATCCCATCAGGAATTTGAGCGGCGGCTTGCCGATCATCAGCCCGCCGATCAGGACCGCCGCGAACAGGGTGAGGATGATGGTCGGCTTCATCTTGATGAAGGTCTCATCCTGCAGCCAGATGGTGAGCCCGCCGAAAATGCACACGATGACCAGCGTCACCAGCGGCATCGGCTGGATCTTACGGGTCAGGGCATAGCCGAGGCTGGTCAGGACTACCGTCACGACGATCAGCACGACCGTCGCCTGCATGATGCCGCCCAGCTTGAATGCGATGAAAAAGGCGGCGAGCGGCCCCCAGTCGACCAGGTGCTTGACCCAGGAATGTTGCGTATCCTTCATGGTTCTCCCATAACGGTTGGCGGCGGGAGTGGCAAGGTGGCCCGCAGGTGGAGGACGACGCATGGAAGATCCGGGACTGAAGCGCCTGTTCGAGCGGAACCGCGCCTGGGCCAAAGCCGTCAAGGAGCGTGATCCGGAGTTCTTCGCCCGGCTGGCCAAGCAGCAGGCGCCGGAATACCTGTGGATCGGCTGCTCGGACGCCCGCGTGCCGGCCAACGAGCTGATGGGGATGGCGCCGGGCGAGCTGTTCGTCCATCGCAACATCGCCAACCTGGTGCACAATATCGACATCAACCTGATGTCGGTCCTGGAATTCGCCATCGGCGTGCTCAAGGTCCGCCACGTGATGGTGGTCGGTCACTATGGCTGCGGCGGCGTGCGCGCTGCGATCGAGCGGCAGGAATTCGGCCTCATCGACAACTGGCTGCGCAAGATCAAGGACGTCTATTCCGCCAACAAGGAAGCCCTCGACGCAGAGGCCGATCCGGAGCAGCGTCTCAACCTGCTGTGCGAGATCAACGTGCGCCAGCAGGTGCTGAACATCTGCCACACCAGCATCGTGCAGAACGCCTGGCGCGAGGGGCGGGAGCTCGCCATCCACGGCTGGATCTACGCGATCGCGGACGGCCTGCTGAAGGATCTCGGCTTCACCATCGATGGCGCGCACGCGCTGGAGCCGATCTACCACCTGCCGGGCGTGAGCGATCAGGTCGGATTCTGAGGACGCTACTGCGCCGCCGCCTTCGCCACCTTGTGCTCCCGGTGCGCGATGTAGACATTGGCGGCGATGACGATGGCGGCGCCAAGCAGCACCGCCGGGATCGGCGCCAGGCGGAACAGCCAGAGGTCAAACAGGATCGACCAGATGAGGGCGGTGTATTCCAGCGGCGCGAGCATCGAGGCCTCGCCGAGGCGGTAGGCGCGGATCACCGCATAGCTGCCGAATACGCCCCAGACGCCGACCAGCAGCAGCAGCCCCCAGTCGACGGCATCGGGCTCGATCCAGATCGGCATGGAGTTGAACCCGCCCACCAGGAAGGCGCCGATCGCGCTGTAGAACAGGATGTTGTGCGTCGGCTCCTGGCCCGCGAACCGCCGCAGCAGGCACATCGACAGGGCGTAGGCGAAGGCGGAGATGATGACCAGGATCGGTCCGATGCCGATCCCGCCGACACCGGGCCGCAACGCCACCAGGATGCCGACGAAACCGATCATGACCGCCCCCCATCGGCGCGGCCCGATCTTCTCGCCGAGCAACGGCCGCGACAGGATGGTGATGAACAGCGGCGCAGTGAAGGCGATGGTGATCGCTTCGGCCAGCGACATCAGCTTGAGGCCGGTGAAGAAGCACCAGATCATCGGGATGGTGAGCGCGGCGCGCAGGATCTGCACCTTCGGGAACTTGGTGTAGAAGTTGAAGGGATTGCCGGTTTCCCGATAGGCCACGATCAACGCCACCGCGATCGGCACGATGCGGCTGAGGAACACGATCTGCCACGGATCGTAGCTCTGGGTCAGCCATTTCGCGGTCGCATCGACCAGCGAGAAACAGAGCACGGCCGTTCCCATGAGAGTGAACGCGAGCAGCGGTTTGATCGGAGTGTTGACGATCGCGGGTGAGGTCACGTGGGGGGAATCAAGGTTAATGAATGCAGGCCCTATCCTGGCGGATAGCAGCAATAGCGGCAAGTCGGCACTGGAAAGCCGCGTGCCCTGGCCCCATAATCGTGGCGGGACAGGATTGTCCCCATACGCGAAGACCTGACCGTCAGAGCATGCAGAACAGTCGATTTGCCGTCGCGATTCACACGCTGGTCCTGCTCGCCGCCAAGGCGGGCAAGCCGACGTCGTCCGACTATATCGCGGGCTCGGTCGGCACCAACCCGGTGCTGATCCGGCGCCTGATGGGCGATCTGCGCGGGGCGGGAATCGTCGGCTCGCGCGCCGGCGCCACCGGCGGCTTCGTGCTGGCTCGGCCGGTGGAACGAATCAGTCTCGACGAGATCTATCGCGCGGTCGAGGATGCGCCGCTGTTTGCGCGGCATGAGAACGCCAATCTCAATTGCCCGATCGGCCGCGCGGTCGGCGCGTTGCTGGACCGTGTGCTCGGCCAGGCCGAGAGCGCGATGGTGCAGAGCCTCAAGCGCACCACGCTCGCCGATCTGCTGCGCTCGCAGGAAGTGGTCACCCAGCTGGCTGGATAGCCAACCCAATCGTCATTTCTGAGGGGGAGTGAACGAGATGCGACGGGCATTCTTGGCGGCTATGCTGGCGGTGCTGGCCGGTGGCGCGCAGGCACAAAACGAGCTGCGGGACGTCGGCTGCGCCGGCGAAGGCGGTCTCCGGTCGATCGACGAGGCGACTTTGACCGAAGTGACCTTCTTCAACCAAAGCCCGAGGCCGATCCGCACCTATTGGCTGGATCACCAGGGCAACCGGAAATTCGGTTCCGAGATTCGGCCGGGCGACAGCTACGTGCAGCAGACCTACGTCACGCATCCGTGGGTCGTCACCACCGCCGCCAAGGCATGCATGGCGATCTTCCAGCCGGAGGCGTCATCGGCGATCGTCGTGGTGCGCTGAGCTCTACACGCAGCAGGGGGTGGCGCGGTCGTTGCTACGCCTCGATCGCCAGGTTGAAATCCACCGCGACCTGTTCCAGCCAGCGCCAGAGATAGTCCGAGAAGCTCTTCAGCACATACAGCTCGTAGGTCGGCGTATCGTCCACCAGGTGGATCAGCGCGTTGGCGCGCGACACGCCGGTCTGGGCGCATTGGCCGACGCGGAATTCGCGCGGATGCAGGTCGAGGCTGACGCCGCGCATCAGGACCTCGCGTGCCTTCGGTCCCTTGAGCGCGATGATGGCGCGGGATTCGGAGACATCGCAGACGGTCGCGTGCTGACCGACGAAGGTGCCGCGCAGGGCTTCGACCAGCGCGTCCGCTTCGCCGTCCGGCGCCGTCAGCCACCATTCGTTGGGGCCAAGCCAGAGGATCTGCCGTGAACCGCCGGTCGAGACGGTGTTGGCCGCGCCTGGCAGCGCGACGCCGGTGGCGTTCTGCACCGCCGAAGAGAAGGCCGGGTCGGACGCGGTGCCGCGGATGTTGACGATGGTCCGGTGCGCGACCTCAGACATGACGATGCCGGCTCCGTCCTTCCTGCTGGACGCAGCGCGCGCGACCAGGCCGAGATGCGCGAGCGCGCTGCGGCGCTGATAGGTCTCAACCATTGATGCGCGCTCCTTCCGGATCGTAGAACTTGGGCTCGGTCACCTTCGCTTTCACCACCTTGCCTTCGTACGGCATGTAGAGCATCTCGCCCATGCGGTTGCGGCCGTTCTTGACCAG
>DATFDU010000516.1:0-9122 GCA_035251915.1 Dongiaceae bacterium
GTCCCTGCTCGGCATCGATCGCACCGCCGACGTGATCGCGGCGGGCGAGTGCGAGCGCGCGCTGGACGAGCTGATCGCGTCAGAGTCCAAGCTTGGCTGCGCGCTTCCTGCTGAACCTCGCGCGCATCGCCTGCCTGAAGCTGATGGAGAACGATCGCGCCAGCCGCTAGCCCGGCGCGATCGCTCGTTTGCGTTCAGGCCTTGCCGCGCGCCGCGTCGACCGACCACGGACCAGGGCCGGCGAAGGCGAAATAGAGGAACGCGAAGCAGTACATGACGGCCAGTTCGCCGCCATTCAGCAGCGGAAAGAAGCTGCTCGGCGCATGGGCGATCCAATAGGCCGCTGCCATCAGACCGCTGAGCACGAAGGCGACCGGCCTCGTCAACAGGCCAATGACGATGAGCGCGCCGCCCACCAGTTCCAGGATGCCGGCAATGCCGCCGAGCGACGCCGGATCAATGCCCGCCATATCGCTGGGTGGAAAGCGGAGATACTTCGCGGTGCCGTGCTGCAGGAACAGCAGCCCGGTCATGATGCGCAGGATGGAGCGCACGCGCGGCTCCCAGGTGGTCAGCGTTGCAGCGATAGCCATGCCATTGTCCCCTTTCGTCGATTGTCCGTTCGGCGAATCGCCAGAACTGTAACTATGCGCATGGCATATGATCACCGCTGCGCTCGCATCGTGGATCACGGAATCGGGAGCCGTGGCTATTTCTCCACGAATGCCTTCTCGATCACGAAGTGGCCCGGCGCGCTGTGGTTCCCTTCGTTGAAAGAACGTTCGGCCAAAACGGTCTGCAGGTCGGAGAGCATATGCGGGCTGCCGCACAGCATGACCCGGTCGCTCTCGCGATCGAGCGAGGGCAGGCCGATATCCTCGAACAGCTTCCCGGTTTCGATCAGCGCGGTGATGCGGCCGTTGTGACGGAACGGTTCGCGCGTCACGGTCGGGTAGTAGATCAGCTTTTCGCCCACCAGCTCGCCGATCAGCGGATCGTTCGGCAGCTGCTCGGTGATGGTCTCCATGTAGGCGAGTTCCGCGATGCGCCGGCAGCCATGCACCAGCACCACGCGTTCGTAGCGCTCGTAGACTTCCGGGTCCTTGATCAGGCTCAGGAAGGGCGCGAGGCCGGTGCCGGTGCCGAGCAGGTAGAGGGTCTCGCCCGGCAGCAGGTTGTCGAGCAGCAGCGTGCCGGTCGGCTTGCGCCCGACCAGGATCCTGTCGCCTTCGTTCAGATGCTGAAGCCGCGAGGTGAGCGGGCCGTTCGCCACCTTGATGGAGAAGAACTCGAGCTTCTCCTCGTAGTTCGCGCTTGCCATCGAATAGGCGCGCAGCAGCGGCTTGCCCTCGATCTGGAGGCCGATCATCGTGAACTGGCCGTTCTGGAAGCGGAACCCGGGATCGCGGGTGGTCGCGAAGCTGAACAGGTTGTCGGTCCAATGGCGGACCGCGAGGACCCGCTCCTCATTCAAATTGCTCATCTGGCACCCTGGCTATGTGATGCGGCTGCGCGGTCGCTCATCGCCAAGCGCCAGCACTCACTCTTCCTATCCGGCGAAGGGGATATTGCGAATTATTCGCATTTGCAATATGACGCCTCCGCCAGACTGATCTGGGGTCGCCGTGCAGGAGAATCGAGTGCTGCCATATGTCGCAGAGATGCCGCTCGCCGGCCTCAAGACCGCCGAGCTGTTCCTGCTCACCACGCTGCGGCTGTGGCTGGCGGCCCATCGTCGCGCGCCTGTGCCGGACTGGCGCCGGGGTCTCGCCGCCGCAGGGCTGATCGAGGACGGCGCCCCTGATTTCGACATGACGCTGCGGATCCTGATCGCGGGCGTGCGGACGCTTGACAGCCGCCCAGCCGGACATCCGCGCCTCGGCGCCGACGAGGCGCGCCTGCTGCGTCTGTTCGGCGCGCTGCAGCGCGGCGAGACCGGCGAAGCGGTCGGCATCCTGCAGGTTTGGCTGCCGTCCAAGCCGCTGCGCTGGCTGCTGCGCTACGCCCGCAGCTTTGTCGGCGTTATGGCTGCGCAAAAGTTAATGCTGCCGGACAGAATGCCCGAGGACAGAACGCACTTTGCGTTACGCGCCAGCCCCAGCGCATTCCTGGATCGCTGGTCTATTCTATTGCACTAGGAGCATAATTTCGGTCTCCGTGCGAGCAGACCGCAATGCGTAAATCATGCTCAATTTTTCGAAAAGTCCTTCAGGAGAAGGTAAGACTATCTTCATACTTCCCGCCTAACACTATCCTATTCTTTCGTATAGCTACCGTCAGGTGATGTGTGACGGGCGAACGGCGAAACCACACGCTGCTCGAGTCCCACGCAGGGCTCGCCACCACTCCGCAGGCTGCCGCCCGGAGCGCCCACCAACATAGCCCGATCACCAACCCCAAGCTCCGGCGGCTCGGCCTGTGGCCCGCGCTCGTCCTGGCGCTGCTGGCGTTCGTCGGCGTTTCGGGCCTCGAGACCTTCAGCATCGATCCCAGCAAGCCGGCCGCGATCCTGTTCTCAGACACGGTTTCCGCCGAGCAGGCGTTCGCGCAGCTGGTGGCGACCGGCGGGCTGCCGATCCGCCCCGCGCGTTCGGCGCTCGGCGACGGCGTGGTGTGGATCGCGGCGGCAGGATCGCCCGACTTCTTCGAACGCGTGAAAGCCACCGGCGCCTGGGTCATCAATCCGTTCGCGTTCGGCGGCTGCTTCCTGGTGAAGCCGGCATGACCGCCGACGCGCTCTCGCCCTATCCCGACGCACGCCCGCGCGCATCCTTCGGCCGCCGCCTTGCGCAGCTGCTGCAACCGCTGCGCATCGCCGAATTCTGGCGCGACGAGACGGACACGTCGACACGCGTCGCCTGCTTCCGCGACAAGGCGATCAGGCTGCTGCTGCTCGAGCAGTGGGTGCTGCTGGCGCCCATCGCGATCACCGCCTGGTTCACCGGCAATTCGTGGATCGGGCTGCTCGTCGTCGGCGGTCTGTTCCACGCTTGCACCAGCGTCTTCCGCAAGGTCGATCCGATCGGCCTCACCACCCGCAGCCTGATCGCGACCGGCCTGCTGCTCGACGTGCTGCTGCTGATCTATGCGCTGACCGGGACCGGCTCGTGGCAGATGGACGGCGGCCATATGTGGGTGTTCGCGGTGTGGGCGCACGCGCTCGGCCTGTTGTGCTGGCGCTCGCTGGTGGTCAGCGGCTCGCTCGCGGTGCTTCATCATTTCGTCCTGGTGTTCGTGTTCCCCCTGTGGGTGTTCCCGGACGGCGCCAGCCTGTGGCGCGTGGTGCTGCATGCCGGCGTGGTCGCGCTGCAGATCTCCGTGCTCTGCGTCTTCGTGTTCCTGATCCGGCGCATGCTGACCAAGGCGGAGCAGCTGGAACTCGCGCTGGCCAAGAGCCTCGCCATGGTGGAGGAGGTGAGCGGGTCCAAGTCGCGCTTCCTCGCCCACATGAGCCACGAGCTGCGCACGCCGCTCAACGCCATCATCGGCTTCTCGGACGTGATGAAGATGCAGATGTTCGGCGAGCTGTCGCCGCGCTACCAGGACTACGCGGAAAAGATCAACGACAGCGGCGCCCACCTGCACGACCTCATCAACGACGTGCTCGACCTGTCGCGCGTGGAAGCCGGCAAGCACGAGATCTTCGAGGAGATGGTCGAGCCCGCCAAGATCGTCGACGTCTGTCTCGCCATGATGAGCGCGCGCGCTCGCGAGGGCCAGATTGACCTGGCCGTGTCGATGCCCGAGGCGCTGCCGGCGCTGCGCGCCGATCCGCGCGCCATGAAGCAGGTGCTGCTCAACCTGCTGTCCAACGCCATCAAATACACGCCCGCCGGCGGCAGGGTGGTGACGTCGCTGCAGCGTGATGCCGGCGGCCTGGTGGTGAAGGTCAGCGACACCGGCTGCGGCATCTCCGAGAAGGCGCTGGCCAAGGTGTTCGACCCGTTCCAGCGCGGCGACTCCATGGTCGCGCGCAAGATCGAAGGCACCGGCCTCGGCCTTGCCATCAGCCGCAAGCTGATGGAGCTGCACGGCGGCACGCTCACCCTCGCCAGCCGGCTCGGCGCCGGCACCACCGCGACGGCGCTATTCCCGGCCGAGCGGCTGTTGCTCTCCACTGCCGGAACGCCGCGCGCGGCGCAATAGAAGGCTGCGTACGCGCGACGATCAGCAGGTCGTCCGGCACACCCCGCCCATCTCGGTCAGCAGCTGCACCGCCGCCTGGTTGTTCCTGGCGCGCGCGATGTCGAGCGCGGTGGCGCCGTCGAACGCGGCCGGCAGGTTGACGTCGGCGCCGTGCTGGGCGAGCAGCGTTGCAAGCTGAGCCAGCGCTTCCGGCGTCAGGTTGTCGGCGCCGAAGATGAGATTGTGCAGCGGCGCGCCGCCGTCGGGCCGCATGGCGTTGGCGTCGGCGCCGGCGCGCAGCAAGCTGGTGACGAGCGGCGTGGCGTAATCCGCCGGGCGCGCCAGCACCGCGCGATGCAACGGGGTCGAGCCCTGCTGGTCGAGGGCATTCGCGTCGGCGCCCGCGGCGACCAGCTGCTGAACCAGGGCGAGCTTGTGCGACCGGATCGCGAGGAAGATCGGCGCCGCCGCAGGGCCGCCATCGCTCGCGGCGCTCGGCGCATTGACGTCGGCGCCGGCCTTGATAAGTGCCGCGACGATCTGCGGCTGGTCCAGCGCCATGGCGAAGGCGAGCGGCGTCATGCCGATCGAATCCTGGGCATTGGCGTCCGCCTTGGCCTGGATGAGCGCCGCTGTGCCCGGCGCGCTGCCGATCGACATCGCGGTGAACAGCAGCGGATCGCCGCGATGGTCCTTGGCGTTCGGATCGGCGCCCTTGCTCAGCAGCGTATCGATCACCAGCTGGTTCTGCAGCACCAGCGCGCGATAGAGCGGCACGCGGCCTTCGTCGTTCGGCAGGTTGGGATCGGCGCCCTGGTCGATCGCGACCCGGAGCGAGGTCGCATCCTGCGCGTTGATCGCGGCCCACAGCCGGTCCTGCACGGTCTCGGCCTCGGCCGGCACGGCGAACGGGCCGATCATGAGGACAAGGGCGATCAAGCGGCGCAACAGGGTCTTGAGAGCGGATTTCATTCTGGTCTCGATGCAGGAAGGCGATGGGTTTCATAGTGCAGGCGGCGTCCGGCTGCAATGCGCGCTCTGATTCTCCATATATCGGGAGCGGTCGAAATCCCGGGTCGAAGGCATGCTTCGCCCGGGATTCCGGCACAGATCCGAGAGCCTCCCACGGCTCTTCTGCCGGCGGCTCCCGCCGGCGCGGCGTTTCTCCTCTCGGACGAACGCGCCAGCCTCTTCATCGCCCGAACGCGAGTCCGTCTCAATTCACGGCCGCGCGAGCGCCAAATGACGGCGCTGTCATCACGCGAACTTGCGGGCATCGCCGCGCATCTCATCGCACGCTGCCGAGATGGAAGGCCATCAGCTCGCCGAAGCGCTGGTTGCCCAGCGGCTCCCGGCTGACGCGCTGGTGCATGTCGGTGTCGGGGCCGCCGTTGGCTTCGACGATGGCGGGGCCGTCGGCGAGGATCGCCATGTCCCAGCCGATGATGTGGCGGTCGTCGAACGCGGCATGGGCGCGCTCGGCGAGTGCGCGGGTCTCCGCCCACAGCGGCAGCACGCGGCCCTCGATCCGGCCGCCGGTATCGGGATGGTGCGTCTTCCAGCCGTGGCGGGGCCTCAGGCCCCAATCGGTCGCGGCCCCGAGCGTGCCGGTCGCGACGTCGATCGGCGCCGCGATGCCGCCGGCATGGAAGTTGTCGACCAGCCGGTTGTCGCCGACCGCCATGCGGAACAGCGCGCACACCGCTTCATGGCCGCCGGTCTCGGTGCGCATGGTGACGATGCGCGCGGTGGTGAGGGCGCCGTTGCTGAGGTCGGCGATGCCGGCATGATTGCGGGCGCGCGGCTGCACCAGCAGCGTCGTGCGCTTCGACACTTGCGCCAGGTGCTTCAGCAACGCGGCGGGCGAGAGCGGCGCGCCGTCCAGCAGGCGATAGCCCTCGGCGCTGTATCGCCACAGCCCGGCGCCTTCGCCGCCGCGGCCGCGCGACGGTTTCACGAACAGGTCCTGCGCGAACAGCTCCGTCCGGGTGCCCCCCTGCATCTGCAACCTGCCGGCCTTGAGGATCGCCAGGGTGGGCAGGGTGCGGATGCCCGCCTTGGCGCAGCGCTTCAGGAACGCGATCTTGTTCTGGGTCGGCGTTCTTCGCTTGGAGGGGATGCCGCGGCGCAGGATCTGCAGGAGGCCGTTCTTGAGCTCGAAGCGGTGGATGTAGTGCGGCGCCTTGGCCTGCTGCCCCGGATCGAACATCTCGAACATGTAGTACCAGGGCGGCAGCATGCCGTGACGCGCGGCGAACCACAGCTGCTCCACCACCTGGCGCGTCACGCTCTTGCCGCTCTGCCGGCGGATCGCGCCGCCGTTGAGCCAGGTGGACCAGGCGATCATCGCCAGCACGACCGGCAGCCACGCCGGCAGGCCGAGCAGCAGCAGGCCGGCCTTGCCAAGCAGGCCGTGCTCGTCCCACAAGGCGCGCAGGTAGCGCTTGTGAATCTGGTCAGCCCACGATTCGTCGCCGGGCGCATAGGCCCACAGGAGGGGCGGCGGCGGCACGATGTAGGCGCGCACCTGGCGCGGGCTGCCGCGCTCCAGCCAGTGGACGAGGCGATAGGTCCACCGCACCAGCCGGTCGTCGCCTGCTTCGTCCCGCGCCAGCGCCCCGTAGATGGCCGGGACATCGGCGCGCAGCACGTCGCGCAGTCGCAGCTTGCCCCTGCTTGTTTGAGATGGGCGCGGGGTTCCCGCCGCTCCTTCCGCCACGTTCAAGCCACCCTCGAGCCATGCATTCGGCGCCTGTCATGACCGAAAAGGCGCGGGAATCAAAGGGCTGAGAATGGGCGCCTCAGGATATTTCCTAAAAAGCTGTTAAATTCCCGAACGATAGTTCTTGCTTGAGAGGCCGGGTGCGCCCAAGTTATCCACAGGCGCTCTCTTTGCTTGTCGAGGGGGTTGCGTATGAACGTCACCCAGATTGCCAGCGTGGCGGCTGCCTTCGAGGCAGCGCGCATGGCCGGCATCCAGCAGGCCGGGTCGTCGGCCGCGGCCGTATCGGTGCAGCGCGAAACCAATCGCGCGGCGGCCGAAGCGGACGTGCGCAAGACCGAGGCCGTGCAGGAATCCGAGGCGAAGGCGAGCACGTCGCCGACCAACGGCAAGCACATCAACATCACCGTCTGAGGCTTCGCGCAAAGCCAGGCCTCGTCGAGACGGGCCTTCGCCCGTGTCATGGCGCTGCGGTCACCTTCAATCCCACGATACCCAGTCCGATCAGTCCCACGCAGGCCATCCGAACAAGGCTTGCGGGCTCGCCGTGCAGCCAGATGCCGGCGATCACCGTACCGACGGTTCCGATGCCGACCCAAACCGCATAAGCGGTGCCGAGCGGCAGGCTTTTCAAGGCGAGCCCCAGCAGCCCCAGGCTGACGATCATGCTGGCGGCCGTCAGCAGCGACGGCGCAAGACGGGTAAAGCCATCGGTCTGCTTCAGCCCCACGGCCCAACCGATCTCGAACAGGCCGGCAAGAAACAGGAACAGCCAAGACATTGCGGAACCTCCGTTCCGATGCAGGGCCGTCCCTACGATGTGGGGGAATGCCGGGGTCGTCCCCGACACCCAAAGAGATACAACGCCCGAATCCATTTTCAAGGGCGCCGAATCCAAATGGACCAACCGTCCCGAGGCTATTCGAGTTCGCCGGCGATCCATTGCTGGAACGAGTAGGTCTTGGCCCTGCTCTCGTCGATGAGCGTGATGCCTTCGGGCTTGAACACCGCCATCTTCCCGATGCTCGGGAAGTGGCCGATGTCGTACGGCGTGTCCTCGCCGCCGGTGAGATAGACGAGGTCGCGCGTGCCGGTGTTGACGATGGTGTGGGCCTTGCCGTTGAGCGGGAAGGCGATGAAGTCGCCGGCGCCGACCTGGATCTTGTCCTCGCCGATCTGCGCAGTGCCTTCGCCTTCGACGATGTAGCTCCATTCCTCCTGCACCGAATGGCGGTGCAGCATGAACGCCTCCTTGCCCGGCGGCACGCGCAGCAGGTTGACATGCGCGCGCTGCAGCCCGGCCGGGCGGCTCAGGCGGAAGAACTGCGCCTCCGAGTTCGGATTGAGCGGATGGCGGAACGGGAAGCCGTCCTCCGGCTTCAGCGCGCGGGTGCGGACGATCGGATTGGGCTCGTCGGTCATGGCTGCTTCTCCCGAGGAATTTTCTTCGTTGCAAACTCTATGCAGGGCACTGACGATTCTTGTCAGCAATCGTTAGCGCATTGCCGGATAGAAGGAATTTGAGCGAGTTTCCCGACAATTGCATCGGCCTCCCTGTGGCGCAAGCGCAACGCAATCATTAACCGGGACGAAACCTGCGGCATGCATCTTGGTGCGCTGCGAATCGGCCTCGCCGGCTTGGGAAGCCTGGCGAGGCCCAATGAATAGTGACAGAAGAGGGTCGTCATGAGTTTTGGGGATATCCTGGTGGCGAAGGGTCTCGCTTCGCCAGAACAAATCGTCCGCGCGCTCGATCACCAGAAGGCCAACGGCGGCAGGATCGGCGAAAGCCTGATCGCGCTCGGCGTGGTGACGCAGGAGCAGGTCAGCACGGTGATCAGCGAGGTGCCGCCGGCGCCGCTCAACCTCGATGACACCGGCGTCGATCCGGTGTTCCTGCTGCAGCTGATGCTCAAGGGCATGTTTCTGGAGCGCATGGAGGTGCCATCGCAGCTCGCCGAAGCGCTGAAGCTGTCGGTCGGCATCATCAACAAGCTGCTGCAGGACGCCAAGGACCGCAAGCTGGTGGAAACGCTGGGCGCCGCGATCGGCGGCGGCGGCGCCATCCCGGAGATGCGCCATGCCCTGACCAAGGCCGGTCGCGAGTGGACCCAGGAAGCGAGCGAGAACAGCCAGTATTTCGGCCCGGCGCCGGTGTCGCTCGAAGCCTGGCAGAACCGCATCCTGCGCCAGCGCGTCACCAACGAGACGATTTCGCGCCAGCGCATGGAGGAGGCGTTCCAGGGCCTGGTCATGCCCGAGCGCTTCCTGATGC
>DATFDU010000517.1:0-3983 GCA_035251915.1 Dongiaceae bacterium
CGGGCCAGCGCGTCGCCACCGCCTGCGCCGAGCGGCTGAAGCCTTGCGTGATCGAAGCGGGTGGCAGCGACCCCTTGATCGTGATGGACAGCGCCGATCCGGATATCGCGGCCGGCGCGGCGGTGACGGCAGCGTTCCATCTTTCCGGCCAGGTGTGCACCGCGACCGAGCGCATTCTGGTGCATGAGGCGGTGCACGACGCCTTCGTCGACCGCATGGTGGCGCGCGCCAAGGAACTGCGCGTCGGCCCCGGCCTCAGCAACGTCGAGATCGGACCGCTGGTCAGCGAATCCGCGCGCGACAAGGTAATGAAACTGGTCGAGCAGGCGGTGGCCCAAGGCGCCAGAGTCGCTTGCGGCGGGAAAGTCCCCGCGGGCCGCAATGTCGGCTGGTTCTACGAGCCGACGGTACTGACCGGCGTGACGCCGGACATGGCGATCGTGCGCGCCGAGCTGTTCGGGCCGGTCGCGCCCGTCATCAAGGTGCGCTCGCTCGACGAGGCGATCGCGCTCGCCAATGCCTCGCGCTACGGATTGGGCGCCGCGATCTACACCAACCGCCTGGACGAGGCGATGGCCGCGACCGAGCGGCTCGAGGCCGGCATGGTCTGGGTCAACAACGTGCTCGGCGACAATGACGCGCTGCCCTTCGGCGGCTGGAAGGCGAGCGGCATGGGCCGGGCGCTGAGCCGCCTTGGGCTCAACGCGTTCCGCCAGTCCAAGATGGTGATGCTGGACCCGAAGGCGGCGCTCCAAGGCTGGTGGTATCCCTATTCGGACGCGTTCTTCAAGGAACGCGGCGGCGACAAGCTGGGTTAAGGCAGCAAGCCACGGCGGGCTGCCAGTCCGCACTGGCCTGACCCTTTTGTCCTGCTGGATGTTGCGTCCATGAAAAGCTGGTTCCGCCGCAATGGCCTTTCCATCGTCGTCCTGTCCATTTTCGCCGTGCTATTGGTCGGCCAGGCCTTGACCGGCTGGCAGACCCACAACGAGGAGCGGCTCCAGCAGGGCGCGGATGCCCTGTCGCTGCCGAGCTACTTGTCGAGCGGACATTTCGGCGAGGCGACCAGCGAGAACTGGGAGAGCGAGTTCCTGCAAATGGCGGCGTATGTGCTGTTCACGGTGTTCCTGCGGCAGAAAGGGTCGGCTGAATCCAAGCCGCTCTCCGGCGAGGAAGCGGTGGACCGCGACCCGCGCCTCGATCGCGACAAGCGCGATGCGCCATATCCGGTCCGCCGCGGCGGCTGGTTGCTGGTGCTCTATGAATGGTCTCTCAGCATCGCCTTCTTCGTGCTTTTTCTCGTGGCCTTCGTATGGCATATGGCGGGCGGCTACCGGCTTGAGAACGACGGGCGACTGCTGGATGGGCTTCCGCCGGTAACCTTCGGCGAATTCATCTCCTCCGCCGAGTTCTGGTTCCAGTCATTGCAGAACTGGCAGAGCGAGTTCCTGGCGGTCGGCGCCATCGTCGTGCTCTCGATCTGGCTGCGGCAGCGCGGCTCGCCTGAATCCAAGCCGGTCTCGGCGCCGCACGACCAGACCGGCGAGTAGTTACGCGACCGTTCTTCGATACCGCAGCAATGCCAGCCCCATCGCCGCCAGCATGAAGGCCGCGATCGGCCACAGGTTCGGCCACACCTCGTAGGGCACGTTGCCCTTCAGCATCACCCCGCGGATGATGCGCAGGAAATGCGTCAGCGGCAGGACCTCGCCGATCCATTGCGCCCACACCGGCATGCCGCGGAACGGGAACATGAAGCCGGAGAGCAGCAGCGACGGCAGGAAATAGAAGAAGGACAGCTGCATCGCCTGCATCTGGCTCTTGGCCATGGTCGAGAAGGTGAAGCCGACCGCGAGATTGGCCGCGATGAAAAACACCGCCGCGCCGAACAATAGCGCCAGTGAGCCGACGATCGGCACGTCGAACAGGTAATGCGCCGCAAGGACGATGATCATCACCTGCACATAGCCGACGAAGATGAAGGGCACGATCTTGCCCAGCATGACCTCGACCGGGCGGATCGGCATGGCGAGCAGGTTCTCCATCGTGCCGCGCTCCTGTTCGCGCGTCATGGCAAGGCCGGTCATCATCACCATGGTCATGGTGAGCACCACGCCCATCAGGCCGGGCACGATGTTGAACTGGGTGATGCCCTCCTCGTTGTAGCGGCGCTGGATCTGCAGGTCGAACGGCGGCGGGTCGTTCTTGAGATGCGCCAGCGGGCCCTTGAGGTCATGGTCCAGCGCCGTGTCGTTGAGGCTGATGAGGGCCGAGATCGCATTGCTGGTGGCGGCCGGGTCGGTGGCGTCAGCCTCGACCAGCAGGATCGGCCGGTCGCCGCGCACCAGGTCGCGCGAGAAGTCGACCGGGATGGTGACGACGAACTGCACCTCGCCCAGGCGCAGCAGCTGGTCCGCCTCGGCTTCCGTCACCGGCGGGCCGACGATGCGGAAATAGGCGGAGTTCTGCAGCGCGGTCACGATCGAGCGGCCGAAGGGCGACGAATCGCCCATCACGACCGCGGTCGGCAACGACTTCGGGTCCGAGTTGATCGCATAGCCGAACAGGATCAGCTGCATCAGCGGCACGCCCACCATCATGGCGAAGGTGATGCGGTCGCGCCGCATCTGCACGAACTCCTTGATGAAGACGGCAAGGAAGCGGGTCCAGAACATCTATGCTGCCCGCTGCTCCTGCTCGGCGCGCGCGACCAGGTCGATGAAGACGTCTTCCAGGTTGGGCTGGGTGTGCTGCCAGCTCAGCATCGGGTCGTCGCGGTACGGCGCGATCGCGCGCTCCAGCGCCGCCGCATCGCGCCCGCCGACATGCAGCCCGGCGCCGAAGGCGGCGACCGCGTCGACCCCCGGCTGACCGTTCAGCGCGCGCGACAGGTCCGCGATGCGCGCACCGTTGCTCTTCGCCGAAACGGCCCAGGTGGTCAGCCCCGAGTCGGCGATCACCTGGTCGATCGGACCGTGGGTGAGCAGGCGGCCATAGGCGATGTAGACGATCTCGTGGCAGCGCTCCGCCTCGTCCATATAGTGGGTGGAGACCAGCACCGTGATGCCCTGCGCCGCCATGGCGTGGATCTGATCCCAGAAGTCGCGCCGTGCCTTGGGGTCGACGCCGGCGGTCGGCTCGTCGAGCAGCAGGAGTTGCGGCTCATGCAGCAGGCAGGCGGCGAGCGCGAGACGCTGTTTCCAGCCGCCGGACAGGGCGCCGGCCAGCTGGTGGCGCCGATGGACGAGGCCGAGCCGTTCCAGCGAGGCCTCGACCCGTTCGCTGCGCCGGTCAAGCCCATAGACCCGCGCGGTGAACTGCAGGTTCTCCTCGATGGTGAGGTCCTCGTAGAGGCCGAATTTCTGCGTCATGTAGCCGATGTGGCGCTTGATCGCGTCGGTCTCGCGGATCACGTCATAGCCGAGGCAGGTGCCGCTGCCTGAGTCCGGCTTCAGCAGGCCGCACAGCATGCGGATGCTGGTGGTCTTGCCGCTGCCGTTCGGGCCGAGGAAGCCGTAGATCTGGCCCTTCGCGACCTTGAGCGTCAGGTCGTGCACGACCGTCTTGCCATCGAAGCTCTTGCTCAGCCCCGCGACATCGATGGCGAGGCCGGTGGTCATGATCCCACGCCCTGCGCCGGCAGCGGCGTGACGTCGACCGGCAGCCCCGGGTGCCACGGCCGGCCGAGGTCGTCGGGCTTGGCCTCGACCAGGAACACCAGCTTCTCCCGCCGCGTCAGGCTGTAGATGACCGGCGGCGTGAATTCCGCCGCCCGCGCGATGAAGCTGACGGTGGCGGTGAGGTTCGGCGGGCAGCCGTCGCACGCGACCGCGACCTTCTGGCCGACCGCGATGTCCGTGAGTTCCGGCTCGGGGACGAAAAAGCGCAGCTTCAGCCTGTCGGGCGTCAGCAGGCTGACCACGCCCTGACCGGCGCTCGCGGTTTCTCCGGCACGGAAGAACACGTCCTCGATGCGTCCCGCC
>DATFDU010000518.1:0-4942 GCA_035251915.1 Dongiaceae bacterium
CTCACAGGAAGCCGTACCGGAAGGCGAGCCAGAGCTTCTGCCACTTGGGCAGCGAGATGCGCGCGAACGGATCGCGCCAGTCGGCCAGGATCAGGCGATCCAGGATGGCGCGATAGACGCCGCCCATGATCGCGGCCGGGCGCATCGGCCCCTTGGCGCAGGAAGCCATGGCGACATGCGCGCCGGCGAAATGCTGGCGCGCGCGCCGCGCCAGCGCTTGGCATACCTCGTTCAGCTTGGGATGCGTCACCACCTTCATCGGCGCGCGGTCGATGATGCCGGCGCCGTCGAGCAGCTCGCGCGGCAGGTAGAGCCGGCCGCGCTCCGCATCCTCGCCCAGGTCGCGCAGGATGTTGGTAAGCTGCAGCGCGCGGCCGAGGTGATAGGCGACGTCGTCGGCCTGCGGCTCGGTGGCGCCGAACGCCCGCACCGACAGGCGCCCGACCGCGCTCGCCACCCGGTCGCAATAGAGGTCGAGCGTGTCCATCGGGGGCGCGACGATGTCCTCGACTGCGTCCATCTCCATGCCGTCGATCACCGCCAGGAAATCCTCGCGCCGCAGGTTGAACTGCTTGACGCAGGGCAGCAGGGCCTTGGCGATCGGGTGCTGCGGCGACCCGTCATAGAGCTTCGCGATTTCCGCGCGCCAGCCCTCGAGCCGGCGCTTCTTATCCTCGATCTCCGCCGGCTCGTCGGCGATGTCGTCGACCTCGCGGCAGAAGGCGTAGATCGCGAACATCGCGTCGCGCCGCGCCTGCGGCAGCAGCCGCATCGCCGAATAGAACGAGGTGCCGGAGGCCTGGACCTTGGCCGCGATATCCGATTGCAGCGCGGCCATGCCGGCAGTGACTGCCCCGTTGCCGCTCATGACACGCGCTTGGGTTTGGGGATTGCCAGCGCCCAGGCGATGCCCTGGATCGCGCACCAGGCGACGGCGGGTTTTGTCAGCTTCACCCGCTCCGCCAGCGGATCGCGCCGGCGCAGATGGCTGATGAGTGTATCGGCCAGGCGCACGATGGTCGCGCTCTCGCAGCGCAGGCGGGTGTCGCGCAACGCGCTCGGCAGCTTGCGCGCGCGCTTCATCAACTCATCAGTCTCGTCCAGCAGGCGATCCAATACGCGGCGCAAGGCCGGCGAGCATCTGGGCTCGGCCAAGGCTTCGACGCCGATGCCCTCGGCCGCGAGATGGTCGAGCGGCACGTAGACCCGGTTCATCTCGAGATAGTCGGCCTTGCAATCCTGCAGGTGATTGATGACCTGCAGCGCGTCGCACAAGGCGTCGGAGTAGTGCTTCCCGGCCGGGTCTTCGCCATGCACGTCGAGCAGGTAGCGCCCGACCGGCGACGCCGAATAGCGGCAATATGTCATCAGGTCCGCCCAGTCATCGTAGCGCAGCTTGGTCGCGTCCCAGCGGAACGCGATCAGCAGATCGGTGCAATCAACCTCGGGCACGTTGGTCGCCTTGAGGCTCTCGCGCATCTCTGCCGCCACCGGCACATCGCGCCGCGCCGGGTCCTTGAGCACGGCCTCCATGGTGTCGAGCCGCGCGACCTTGTCTTCGGGCGAGAGCGCGGGGTTGTCGGCGATGTCGTCCGCCATGCGCGCCCAGCGATAATAGGCGTGCACATGCGGCCGCAGATCGCGCCGGATCAGCGCCGAGCCGACCGGAAAATTCTCGGTGCCCTTGTTCTTGCCCGACGGGGTCGCGATATCCAAGGCGGCCTCGCTCATCGCGCTCAAACGACCTTCTGGGCCTGCACCCGGCCCTTCCATTCGCCGCCGCGGCCCATCAGGTGGCGGCGCGCGGAATCGATGGTGGCCGCCAGATAGAACAAGGCCGTCAGCGGCAGCAGCGGCGCCCACCACACCGGCTGCCGATAGTAGATCAGAGTCGGCAGGTAGGTGAGCGCCATCAGCGCCCAGGCCGCCAGCCCGAACACCCGCACGCCGACGTCGGGCTGGATCGACAGCAGCGGCGGCGCCAGGAAGGTCAGCGCCATGCCGGCCACGCACGCCGCCAGGATCAGCAGCGAATGCTGGAGCTGGGTGAAGGCCGAGCGCGCGATCAGGCGCCAGATGTCGCCCCATTTGGGATAGCCGCGCAGCGAGCGCACGCCATCGGCAAGACCGAGCCAGATCGGCCCCTGCTTCTTCAGCACCTTGCCCAGCGCGCAGTCGTCGATCAGCGCATTCTTGATCGCGGCAATCCCGCCGGCGGCCTTCAGCGCCTTGCGCTGCACCAGCATGCAGCCGCCGGCCGCGCCCGCCATCTTCTTCCTCGGATCGTTCACCCGGGAGAACGGATAGAGCATCTGGAAGAAATAGACATAGGCCGGGATCAGCGCACGCTCGGCGAAGGTATCGGTCTTCAGCCGCGCCATCAGCGAGGTCAGCGCGAGATTGCCGGCCTCCGCGCGCGCGACCAGGCCGCGCAGGCTGCCGGCGTCATGCGCGATGTCGGCGTCGGTGAGCCACACATACTTGGCGCCGGCGGAGAAATCCTCGATCTCCGCCGAACCCTGATGCACCGCCCACATCTTGCCGGTCCATCCCTCGGGCAGCGGCTTGCCCGAGATGATGCGCACGCGCTCCACGGCGCCGAGCTCCTCCGCGGTGCGCCGCACGATGTCAGCGGTGCCGTCGCTGCTCTGATCGTCGACCAGGATGATGCGCAGCTTGCCGGGATAGTCCTGGCGCAGCAGCGAGCCCACCGCTTCGCCCACCACCGCCGCCTCGTTGCGCGCGGGCACCACGGCGCATACCTCCGGCCAATGCTTCGGCCCTTCGGCAGGCGCCTTCGCCGCGCGCTCGCGCCAATAGCGGCCGTGCAGCAGCACCAGGTAGACCCAGATGCCGAGCACCAGGCCGGAGATGAGGATGACCCCTTGGTTCATGGCGCAAGCTATAGCCAGGAACCCCCGGCCCTGCCACCCCCAAAACGGCGCCTTATCGCCGCGCGAAAGCGGTGGCCAGCAGGACCCCTGCCGCGGCCAGGATCGCGCCGATTGCGATGCGCAGGGTGGGCCACTCGCCGACTACCGGGATCGCCAGCAGCATCGCCGACAGCGGCAGCAGCGCGGTGAAGGAGGAGGCGCGCGTGGCGCCGAGGAGGGCGACCGCGCGGGTGTAGACCAGCAGCGCGACGATGCCCGTGACCGGCCCCTGATAGATCAGCTGCACCCAGAATTCGGTGGCGCTCGCCTGCCACAGCCGCTGCCCGGGCAGCAGCACGTAGATCGGAATGAACAGCGCAGCGGAGATCACCATGATGATCGCGGTCGCGTGCAAGGCATCGACGCCCGCGCGTCGCGCCTCGATCGTATACGCCGCCCACATGACCGCGGATACCAGGCAGATTCCATAGCCGGCCAGCTGCCAGCCTACCGCGTGCAGCAGCGCCGGCACCACGATGGTGGCGATACCCGCGACGATCAGGCCAAGGCCGATGCGCGCGATGCGGCCGACCCGCTCGCGCACGGTGACGGCCGAGATCAGCGCGACGAACAGCGGGATGGTGCCGGGGATGAGCACGCCGGCCTCCGCCGCCGTTGCCAGCGCCAGTCCATGGGACGCCAGCAGCACATAGGGCGCGCCGGCGCAGATCACGATAAGCGCGAGGCCGCGCCAGCCGAACCGATCCAAGGCGAGGCCGCGCCGCCATAGCACCGGCAGCAACAGCAGACCCGCCGACCCGAAGCGCAGCGCGGACAGGTCCTCCGCGGTCAGCGTGCTGGTCACCGCGACCCGGGTGATCACCAGCCAGCCCGACCAGATCGCCACCGCCAGCAGCGCCAGCCCACAGCCGATCAAGGTTCGGAAGCCGTCCTCGATCGGCCGCTCGTGCGCCAGTCCTTGCTCCGCCACAGGTTCCCCCATTTGCTCTGAATGCTACCGACAGTGCCCGCTCCCCAAGTCGACGCGATGGCCGCGGGGCGACCATTTTCGCTCTCGCAAGGACCACGATCGTCCCCTCTGCGCCCGAAGACTACCAATGAGACCAATGGTTTAACACGATTGTCATGAACCGCTTGACTCCTTGGGGCAGCTGGTTCATTTTGTGAGTGAGCACTCACTCATATCTACAATGGAGATTGAACGTGCCCGCCGTTGACACCCGCCGCCGCCTGCGCACCGCCGCGCTCGAGCTGTTCGTCGAGCAGGGCGTGGTTGAGACCACCACCCGGGATCTGGCCAAGAGGGCCGGCATCGCCGAGGGCACGATCTATCGCCATTTCGAATCCAAGGACGAACTGGTCCGGGACCTGTTCCGCGACCACTACGTCCGCTTCGGCGCGGAGCTGAACCGCATCCAGGCCGAAACGCCCGGTGGCATCGATGCCAAGCTGCGCGCGATGATCGACTTCATGTGCCGGCTGTATGACGAGGATCCAACGCTCTACCGCTTCCTGCTGTTGGTGCAGCACGCGGCGCTGCCGAACATCCGCAGCGCGCCCACCAGCCCCGCCGTGATCGTCCGCGGTCTGGTCTCGCGCGCCATCGAGCAGGGCGAGGTCCCGGAGCAGGATCCCGGCCTCGCCGCCTCCATGGTGCTGGGCTCGATCATCCAGCCGGCCTTGTCGCTGATATACGGCAGCATCACCGGCACCATGTCCAGCTACGCTCCCGCGATCGCCAGTGCCTGCTCGGCGCTGCTGCGGTCACCGCACGGAACGACAAATCTGACCCACTAGCGGGTCAAATCCGGGGCGCTCCTGGCGGGCAGTCCACACGCTCCTGCACGCCTTCCCGGTCATCGAGCTAGCCCATTGATCTAGCCCGAAAATACTGCGTCATCATGACGCTCATCGGAGCAGGGTTTATCAGGTCAGTTGCGCTGACTTTGCCTCAAAAACTAACCCAATTTTAAGACCTCTCCCCCAGGCTAAAACGATCCAAAAAGGTGGCATCAGAAGCCCCATGAACTCGCTGTCAGGCCCGCTTC
>DATFDU010000519.1:0-3072 GCA_035251915.1 Dongiaceae bacterium
CCGCAATTGCCGTGCAAGCTGATCGAGGATGCCGTTGACGAGTCCGGTCTCCTTCGTGCCGAAGAAGGCATCGCACACGCCGACATATTCGGCGATCACCACGCGCGGCGGCACGTCCTCGCGATGCGCCAGCTCGAACGCACCGCAGCGAAGGATGGCGCGCAAGGTCGCCTCCAACCGCTCGACGGTCCAGTCCTCGGTCAGCACGGCGGCGATCATGTCGTCGAGTTCGGCCACATTCGACGCCGCGCCCAGCACGACGGTGGTGAACAGCTTCAGGTCAGCCGGCGGCAGGGCAACGTCGTCCACCACTTCGCCCAGACGGTGATCGGCGAATTCCTTGATGATGGTTTCCGCGCGCGTGCCGGTCGCTTCCCATTGATAGAGCGCCTGTACCGCCGCCAAGCGCGCATTGCTGCGCGTCAAGGCCAGGCGCTTGCCGCGCTCGGCCCGATCATCGGGTGTCTTGCCCGCCATCACTCCAGCCCCCAGCGGCGCTTCAGCGCCACCATGGTGAGGCACGCCTTCGCGGCGACGCCGCCCTTGTCCTGGTCCTCCGGCTTGGCCCGCGCCCAGGCCTGGTCGTCGTTCTCGACCGTGATGATACCGTTGCCGATCGCGAGATCGTACTGGATGGTGAGATCCATCAGCCCGCGCGCGCTTTCCTGGCACACGGTATCATAGTGCGAGGTCTCGCCGCGAATGACGCAGCCGATCGCGACGTAGCCGTCGAAGCGGCGCTCCAGCCGGCCGGCATTGCCGGCCTCGTGCGCAAACTTGATGGCGCCGGGAATCTCCAGCGCGCCGGGCACCGTCACGATCTCGTAGGTCGCGTGCGCCTTGTCCAGCACGCGCTTCGCGCCCTTTAGCATCGCGTCGAGCAGGTCGTCGTAAAAGCGCGCTTCGACGATCAGGATATGCGGTTTGTCGTCATTCATGTCGGATGATGTGTCCTTGCCGGGTTTATTCCGCCGGCGCCAGCAGGCGCGCAACATATCGCGCGATCAGATCGATTTCCAGGTTGACCCGGTCGCCTTCGCGGGCCTGGCCCAGGTTGGTCGCCGTCTGTGTGATCGGGATGATGTTGACGCCGAAGCGCGCGCCCTCCACCTCGTTCACGGTCAGCGAGATGCCGTCAACCACGATCGAGCCCTTGGGCGCGATCATGCGTGCCATTTCCTTGGGCGCCTCGATCACCATGCGCAGGCTGCCGCCGTCGGGCTTGACCGAGAGAATGCGGCCGACGCCGTCGACGTGGCCGGAAACCAGGTGGCCGCCCAGCTCGTCACCCAGCTTCAGCGCCCGCTCCAGGTTGATCGGATGGCCGATCTTCCAGTCGCCCATGTTGGTCTTGTCCAAGGTCTCGCGGCTGGCCTCGAACGCCATCCAGCCCGGCCCTTTCTCGACCACCGACAGGCAACAGCCGTTGCAGGCGACGGAGGCGCCGAGCGCGATGTCAGCGGTGTCGTAGGCGGTCGCGATCTCCAGCCGCGTGGTCGGCCCGAACGCGATGGCCTTGACCTTGCCGAGGTCGGTGATGATGCCGGTGAACATGTCCGCCGTGAAAAGTTAACGCCGTGAAGCCGGCGCCAATCTAGGCAGGCCGCTCGTAGAGTTCCAGCACATCATTCCCGAGTTGGCGCCGGTCACCCATGCGGAAACCGAGGGCTTGCCCAAGGCGGTCGAGCGCCATCGGCCCGACCCCTGGCAAGGCGTCGCCTCCGATCACCATCGGCGCCCGAAACCAATAGAGGGTGTCGACGAGTTCGGCCGCCAGGAAGGCGGTGGCCAGCGTCGGCCCTCCTTCGATCAGCAGGCGGGTCAGCCCGAGCTGGGCGAGCGCCTCGCAGGACCGCCGCAGCCAGGCCCATGGTCCCCCATTTTCATCAATTTCAATGATTTCGTGGGGTTTCTGAAGCTGATTTTTGATCATGCCGGGAGAGGTCACGATCCAGGTCGGTTGGCTCGCGGATAGCAGCTTGGCTTGGCCAGGCGTTCGACCGCGCCGATCGAAGATCACGCGGACAGGCGACCGGTCGCCGAGGCCCGGAATTCGGCACGTCAGTTCAGGATCGTCCGCGAGGACGGTTCCCGAGCCCACGCCGACCGCGTCGTGCGTTGCCCGGAGTCGATGACCGAACATCCGCGCCGCCTCGCCAGTGATCCACTTGCTCTCGCCGCTCCTGGTCGCGACATGGCCATCAAGGGAGGTGGCGAGCTTCATCGCGACCAGCGGCAAGGATTCCAGGTTCCGCTTGAAGAAGCCGGCGTTGAGCCTCCTGGCGGCATCGGCCAAGAGGCCGACCTCGACGGCGATGCCGGCCTTTCGAAGTGCGTCGTGCCCGCCACCGGACACGCGCGGGTCCGGGTCCTCGATGGCAGCAACGCAGCGCTTGATGCCGGCAGCAACCAGTGCCTCGGCGCACGGCGGTGTCTTGCCATGATGGGAACAGGGCTCGAGTGTCACGTACGCCGTGCCGCCCTTGGCCCGATCGCCAGCCATCTTCAGCGCTTCGGTCTCCGCATGCGGGCGGCCGCCGCGTTGCGTGAAGCCGCGGCCGACGACGTGGCCGGCCCGATCGACGATCACGCAGCCGACGGCGGGGTTGGGCCAGACCTGTCCCAGATTGCGCGCCGCCAGCGACAGGGCGGCCGCCATGTGCTCGAGATCGGCGCTATCAGTCTTCGTCACTACCGAGCTTGCCGATGAAGGTCTCGAAGTCCTTGGCTTCGCGGAAATTGCGATAGACCGAGGCGAAGCGGACATAGGCGACCTTGTCCAGGGTGGCGAGTGCGTCCATCACCGCCTCGCCGATATGCGTGGTCGGAATCTCGGTCTCGCCCGAGCTCTCCAGGCGCCGCACGATGCCGTTGACCACCCGCTCCAGCCGGTCCTGGTCGACCGGTCGCTTGCGCAGCGAGATCTGCATGGAGCGCAGCAGCTTCTCGCGGTCGAACGGCTCGCGCTGGCCGTTGCTTTTTACGACGACCAGCTCGCGCAGCTGGACGCGTTCGAAGGTGGTGAAGCGCGCACCGCAATTGGTGCATTGCCGCCGCCTGCGGATGGCGGAG
>DATFDU010000520.1:0-3304 GCA_035251915.1 Dongiaceae bacterium
CCGACGCGCCTCTTGTCCGACGCCGGCACCGCCGTCGGCCGCAGCAAGCGCCGCCCGCTGCTGGCCGCCGCCGGCATCCTGCTGACGCTGGCCTTGTTCCTCGGTCTCGCCGCTGCGTGGCGCCTGACGCCGCTGGCGGAACTGACCGACCCGGACGTGCTGGCCAACACCATGGCGGCTCTGCAAGGCCCGCTGGCCGCGCTGGCCGTCATCCTGGTCTTCGTGGCGCTTGGCCTGGTGATGTTCCCGGTCATGGTGCTGATTGCGGTCACAGCCGCCGTGTTCGGCGTCTGGCCGGGCGTGCTCTATGCCGGGCTCGGCGCGCTCGCCAGCGCCATCGTCACCTACGCCATCGGGCGCTGGCTCGGGCCGCGCGGCCTGCGGCAGTTCTTCGGCCCGCGGCTCAACCTCATCACGCGCAGCTTTGCGCGCAAGGGCATTCCGACCGTGACCCTGGTGCGGCTGGTGCCGGTGGCGCCATACAGCATCGTCAATCTCGCCGCCGGCGCGATCTGCATTCCGGCGCTGGACTACATCCTCGGCACCGCGCTCGGGCTGTTGCCCGGGCTCGTCATCATGTCGGTGCTGGGCGACCGGGCCATCACGTTGATCCAGCAGCCGTCGCTTGGCGGCGTCGCGGCGCTGGTCGGCCTGCTGGTGGTGGCGATCGGCATCTCGATCGGACTGCAGATGTTCATCTCGCGGCGCCGCGATCGGGCGGACCAGACACGGCGGCCGGGCCGCAGACTCCTGCGCGAAAGTATGCCATGAATCGATCGGACAGGGGGTCTGTCTGCCATGATGCAACAAGAAACCAGCCGCGCGGCACCTGATCGTTACGCCCGCATCCTGACCTGGAACATCCACCGCGCCATCGGGACCGACCTGCGCTACGACCTCGACCGCATCATCGAATCCATCCGGCCGCACGACCCGGACATCGTTGCGCTGCAGGAGGTCGACTCCCGCGGCAAGGACCAGACCAACCTGCCGCTGGCCGCGCTCAAGAAGGTGCTGGGCAGCCACGCCGCCGAGGCGCGCACCATCGTCGCGCCGGACGGCCACTACGGCCATGTCCTCATCAGCCGCTGGCCGATGCATGACGTCAATATCCACGAGCTGCACGTCTCGCGCCGCGAGACCCGCTGCGCCATCGAGGCGACGATCGAAAGCCCGTACGGCTATATCCGCGTGATCGCCGCGCATCTGGGCCTCAGGCCCAACGAGATCCGGCCGCAACTCGACACCTTCGAGCCGCTGGTGCGCGGCGAGCCAGGCACCGCCCCGAGCGCCCTGCCCGGCGGCCTGCTGATGATGGGCGATTTCAACGATTGGCACGGCCGCGTGCGATCGAGCCTCACCACGCTGATCCCGACCCACACGATGCAGAGGACCTTCCCCTCCTGGCGGCCGATTCTCAATCTCGATCGCATCTATTGCCGGCCGGGCAAGGCGCTGCTGCGCTCCTGGATCGACAGCGGGGCGCGCCGCGCCTCCGATCATCTGCCGGTCTATGCCGAGGTCGATCTTGCGGCGATGGCGATGGAGCGCGCGCCTGCCAATCCGATCGCGATCCAGGCCCTGCCGGATTAGTCCTTCAGACGGCGCCGCAAGAAGCGCAGAGTCGCCGCTTCCTCGGGACGCAATGCATTGTCGTTGGCGGCGAGGCGGCGCAGACGCAGCGTGCCCGCCGTGTAGGCCTCCAACACGCTGGGATGGACGTAGCATTTGCGGCAGATCGCGACGGTGTTGCCGAGCCGAGCCGCGACCTGGTGCAAGGCCGCGCGGATTTGGCGCTTGGCCGCGGTCGCGCTGTCGGGCCTTCCCATTTCCTGCAGCAGGTTTGCCGCCAGCACCGTGCCGGCCCAGGTGCGGAAATCCTTGGCCGTGATCTCGCACCCGGTCAGCGAACGCAGATAATCGTTCACATCGGTCGAGGTGACGCGCAGCGCGTTGCCGTCCTCGTCGAGATACCGGAACAGGTGCTGGCCCGGCACGTCCTGGCACGAGCGGATGATCCGCGCGACCCGGCGGTCGCGCAGGGTCAGGCGCCAGGTCTTGCCGCTCTTGCCCTTGAACTGGAAGCGCAGCTCGCCGGCCGCCACCTTGACGTGCGAGTTGCGCAAGGTGGTAAGGCCATAGCTGTCGTTGTCGCGCGCATACGCATCGTTGCCGACGCGGATCAACGTATTGTCGAGCAGATGCACGATGGTCGCCAGCACCTTTTCGCGCGGCAGGCCCGGAAGCGCCATCTGCTCGTCGATTCTCTTGCGCAGCGCCGGCAGCGCCTTGGCGAATTCCAGCAGTCGTTCGTATTTGGCGCTGTCGCGCACCGCGATGAAGTCGGCGTGATAGCGGTATTGCTTCCGCCCCTTGGCGTCACGGCCGGTCGCCTGCAGATGCCCGTGCTCGCTGGCGCAGATCCACACATCGGTCCAGGCCGGCGGAATGGCGAGCGATCGGATCCGCGCCATTGCATAAGGATTGCGCACCGATTTGCCGCTGCTGTCGAGATAGCTGAAGCCGGTGCCGCGCCTTTGCCGGCGTATGCCCGGCTCGCCGTCGTTCACATATTCCAAACCAGCCTTCTCCGCGTCGCTCGCCGAAGGCAGCGTATCGGCCGCCTCGCTGGCGCGGCGGAGCTCGGCGCCGCTACGCACGGAAGTCACATCTGATCTGAGATGCCGTCACGCCAGGCGTTACCGCGACTCCCGTTGGGCCGGGAGTGAAAACAAGTGCGGAAGGGAGGCGGTTCCTCGGCAGCATGGTGTCAAAGCCTAGGCCGCCGGCGCTTTACGCTTCGTAAACGAAGCCTGCCTGACGGGAAAACCTCAATTGCCTCAACGGCCTAGGAGCGCGCGCAACTGCGGAACCAGGGCCGGCGTCGCCGCCAGGATGAAGTTGCCCTTGGCCATCGCGTCGGGACCGCCGAAGAAGTCGTTGCACCAGCCGCCGGCCTCCGTCACCAGCACGATGCCGGCCGCGACGTCCCAGGCATTGATGTGAGCCTCGTAGTAGCCGTCGAACCGGCCATCGGCCGCGAAGGCCATGCCCAACGCGCCGGACCCGAAGCGGGCGTATTCGCAGCTCGCCTCGAGGCAGGCGGTAACTGCGCTCACGTGATCCTGGACCGGCCGGCGATAGCTGAAGCCGAGGTGCATGCGCGCCTCGTCCAGCTTTTGCGCGCTGCTGACGCGGATGCGCTTGCCGTTGAGGAATGCGCCCGCGCCCGCCTGCGCGGTATAGAGCTCTTCCGTCACCGGGTTGTAGATGATGCCGAGCACGGACTTGCCGCCGATCACTA